>JAITFE010000001.1 GCA_031281585.1 Bifidobacteriaceae bacterium
AGAACAAGCCCCAGGGCGCGGCGGTCCGGCGGGGGCGGCGTCGCGGCTCCGCCGCGGTCCGTGCCGAAGCGCCTTCCGGCGCTACCGGCGCGGTCCGCTGCGGGGCCGCGCCGTGCGTCCCTTCGGGCCGCTGGTCCTGTGGCCGGGTTTGGCCCCTGGCGGTCCCAGCCGGGACCCTCCCATGTCAAGCGCCCCCGGGGGCCGCTCCCAGCGTGGCCGGGGACGGTCCTCCGGACCAAGGCCCAAGACTCCCGCTCGACGCCGACCCCCAGAAACGCTTGACACGGGGCCCTCCCGGCCGGGGGCTGGCACCCGGCGGCAGGCAGACGCGCCCGGCCAAGGCCGGGCACTTAGTGCCAGCCGCCAGGAACCAATCGCCAACACTCGCGAAAGCAGACCAAGACAATGAACAACCCAACCCACACCTGGGAACACGCCGACGCCACACCCGGCCCCGACGGCCACGACCGGTGGCTCATCGCCATCCGCGACCGCCAAGGCCGCGCCACGGCGGAATTCGAAGTCGACGTAGAGTCCGGAGCCCGCCCATGGGTCCAATGCCAGCAACTCGCCCGAGAAGCCCGCCTCCTACACGGCTGGGCCCTCAACACCGGCGACGGCGACCGCGGCGCAAAGCGCCTTCAAGTCTTCTAAGGCGTCGCGCGGCCCGGCCCTCCCGGCCAACGACGACAGCACGGACTCCCCCGCGCCCGGCTTCTGGTCTTCCCACCTGTAGCCGGAAGACAGGTCCTCGCAGCCCCGCGCGATCCGCCATTGGCGGCGCTCGTCTCGCAGCGCCGCCAATGTGGGCGCCGGCCAATTGCGCGACCGGCGCATCCTCTGCCCGGCGAACCCGTAGCGCTTGTGCCCGTACCAGTAAGTCCGCCCGCGCCGCCTCTCGCGCTGGCGAACCCGCTCGACCGGGTCCTTGGCCTCCGCCTCCGCCGGCTGGCAGCACGGCCTGTGGCACCGGTACGCCCGCGCGGCACGGTCAAGCCTTTCCAGATGCTCCCGCCGCGCCGCCGACTCCCACCGCCCGGACAGCTTGTCGCGACCGAGGTCCTTGGCGCTGTAACCGAGCAGTTTGGCCAGGTACCCGCCGATCCGCAACCGCCGACGACCCGGCGCGACCACCTCCAAATCGCACTGACGACCCCACTTGATGCCCTCCGCCCCGGTTTCCCTCATCGCCTTGAACGCCCGCTTCATCGTCGCGGCCGTCGTGCCCGCCGGGCACAGCACCATCACATGGAAGTGGACGCAGCCCCGTTTCTGATCCTCGGCCACCGCGATCCAGGGCACCTTTCCCAGATGGTGCCGGGCGGACTCACAGGCCCGAGTCAACAACCTTGAGCTGGCGTGGTTCCAGGCCACCTGCGCGGCGTAGTCGTAGCTGCCCGCGTCCAGCGGAGTGCCCGCCACGCCATCGTCCGGGCCATGGGCCGCGCCGCACCGGCAGGCCCGCCCCCGCCGCTTCGCGCCCTTCCGCGCCCCCCGCCACGGCTTGGCCGTCTTCGCCGCATGGTGCACACGCCCGAACGACGGCCCCGTCAACGTCACGAACATCACCGGCCCGTTATGGTCCGCCGCCCCCCGCAGAATCCGCTTGCAGTCGTTCCTGTACCGGGTCGCGCAGCGCGGACAGACCCACAAGGACTTGCTCCCGCAAGGGATCTGGACAGTCCGAGACTCCTGCCCCTTGTGCCCGACCTTCACTATCGGCCGCTGGCACGGCAGCCGGGCAGCCGACTTTTCCAACTCCCGCACCAGATCAGGAGAGGCCCCCGCCAAGATTCCCACGACCGGCTCTTCCTCTGAGGCATCTCTCCTAAAGCGGGTGTCGGAGGTTCGAGTCCTCTCTGGCGCACCGGCCGTCCCCAAGCCCACCAAAACCACCCCTACGCTGCCCTGTCAAGCGCGGCCCGCAACTCCGCGTCCCGCCTGGAGGCCGTCAAACCGTTGACATACCGCTCCGTCGTGGCCAGGCTCCCGTGCCCCAGCCAACGCTGGATGTCGGTCGACGTGACGCCCTCGACGTCGAGCAGGTGCACGGCCCAAGTGGCGCGCAGATCGTGGATGCGGTGCCCCGGAGCCAACTCGGCCCAACGGGCGTCCCGAATGAAGTTCCGCCGACTCAGCGCCAGCCCTCTCGGCGTGCTGAACAACCGCTCGTCGTGGCCCTTGCCGCTCGCCAAACCGGCCAGGACCTCCCGCACCCGCCGGTCCAGCGGGACCATCCTGGAGCGCCCGGACTTCGGCGCTTTGACCGCGAACCCGGCCGACTGGGACCGTTCGACCGAGAGCGCCTGACCGCCGTCGCGCAGGTCCCCGGCTTGCAGGGCGACCAGCTCGCCCCAACGAAGGCCGGTGTGCGCCAACGTGAACACGACCCGTCCCAGGTCCGCCCGGAACGCGCCGACGGCCGCCACCAGCCGGTCAACCTCGGACCAGGCGAACGGCCTACCGGCCCGCCCCGGACGGCCCGACTTGGGGCGTTTGACGTTCGAGGCGGGGTTGTCTGCCACCAACCCCGCCTCGGCCAAGTCCCGGAACAACGCCCGCAGCGATATCACCACCCGCGCTTTGGTGGCCTGCGCCGCGCCGCGGCCCGCGCCCCATTCCTCGGCCACCCGGAACACGTCATCGCCGGTAACCCGGTCAACCGGCAGCGAGGCGAACCACGCCGGAAGGCTGTTCAGCACCTGCCCGTCACGCGCCACCGTCGACTGCGCCGCGTGACCGGCCGCGCGGCGCGGCAGCCACCATTGGCGGCCCAGCTCCTGGACCGTCGCCAGACCCGCCGCCGCCTCAACCGCCATGGTGGCCACCCCCGCGACACAACGGACAGTCCGCGCTCATCGCGTCAAGCAACGCAAACATCTCCGCCGGCGGCTCGCCGCCGAACCCCCACCAGCCGTACTCGGTGCTCGACCCGTCAGCGCGCGCAACCGGGCGAGACCCCCTGCCCGGCGCGCGCCCACGCCCCGCCGCCGCCGGATTGCCGCGAGGCCGCGCCTCGCGCCTCCGCTTTACCCGCTTTCCCACAGTGACCCGTCCCTTCACCTGCCTAGTTACTGAATTTCCGTATCAGAATACCCCATGAGCGGTGTTCGGATACCAAGATTCAGTAGTTCTGCGGCTGTATCCTGGTCCTGTGGCCGGAATACCCGAACCTCGCAATCGTTGGTCGGCCCAGTGGTCCAAGCGGATCGGCAAAAACATCCAGGACACCCGGCGAGGCAAGCACCTAACCGCCCAGCAGCTCAGCGAGCACCTGGCCCGGATCGGCTATCCCATCGCCCCGACCACGTTGGCTGGCCTCGAACAGGGCCAACGCGGCCGAGTGTCCGTCCAGGAGTTGCACGCGATCGCCTACGCCCTTGACGTTCCCGCCACCGATCTCATGTACGGGACCAACCCTGACGAACCCATGACGCACCCCGACGGCGCGAAGACGGACGGCACGCGCGCCCGGCTCTCAGACCTTGGCCAATGGTGGCTCGACGCCCTCACCGAAGCGGCCACCGAGGCCACCGCCCTAGGCGACATCGAAGACCAGGCATCGATGCTCGACAAGCACGGCCTCAAGCCAATCTGGGACCCCGAACTGACCGCCAACCAAGCCACAGCGGCGATCGAACAGGCCGGTTTGGACCCACTAGCGTCCCCCGGCCAGCACCTCCTGGCAATGCTGGTCACGCTTCCTCGCACCATGGGCAGACTCATCGAAGCCCGCCAAAGGCTTGACGCCAGCAACGTGCCGCTAACCAGGCTCACAGCCAAACAGCGGGGTTGGATCGCCGAGTACTCGGCCAAGCTCGGCCCCAACTGACCCACCAGCGCGGACGGGCACACGCAATCTGACGCGTCCTCCCAGGTCATAGGCTTTCCGGCAAATCTCCACACAGGGTCAAGGTCCCGCCGCTGCGCGGCGGGACCGGCGACACCGGCCCGCAGGGCCGGTCCCTCCGCGTCCTCGCGAGACCGAGCCCTCGGACACGCTCCCCATCCCGGACGATCCGCGCCGCCAAGACTGATCTGCGGCACCCCGCCCCGGCTCGGCACTTCACGCGTTCCCCCAGGCCACGAGGTTTCCTGCCGTTTTAGCACATAGAACAAGCCCCAGGGCGCGGCGGTCCGGCGGGGGCGGCGTCGCGGCTCCGCCGCGGTCCGTGCCGAAGCGCCTTCCGGCGCTACCGGCGCGGTCCGCTGCGGGGCCGCGCCGTGCGTC
>JAITFE010000002.1 GCA_031281585.1 Bifidobacteriaceae bacterium
AGCTGACTTCAGCGACGCGCTGATCATCGCCGCGGCGAACGAGGCCGGGTGCGCCCGGTCGGTCACCTTGGACGCCAAGGCCTCCCGCAAGCTCGGCTACCAACTCCTCGAACCATAAAGCGGCCGCCGATGCCGTCCGGCCGCCCAGACGGCACCGTCCGCCGCCTCTTGAGGCCAAAGCAAAACCGACCCTTCACCGGCCAGCGATCCTGCGGCCCAGGCTCCAGCGGACCGCAGACGACAGCAGCAGCCACAGCATCATCAACGGCACGTACACCAGGCCGAGGCAGACCCTCATTGGGATGAAGCTGGCATAGTCGACTGGCGCGGCGGGGGCCGTGAACGCGGCGATCATGAACGCGACCTGGCTGGCCAGGCCGACCAGGCAGCAGAGGATGAGCAGCGGACTGTGCGCCATCAACCGCAAGGCGTGGCGCCCGACCAGACCGCGGAGGAACCGGGCCGACCAGGCGACGGTGAGCCACGAGCCTAGGGCGCAGGCTCCAACCAGGAAGCCGGGTATCGCAGAGGGCCTGTCGTCCGGGAACAGCCATCCGGCCCCAATGCCGAGCAGCAGGAAAGCCGCCATCCCGGCGGTAGCCGCCCGGCCGAAGGCGGTGACCAAAAAGGCGCGCAGAAAACTCTGGACGGCGAGGCCGGGGCGGTCGCCGTCCAAAAGCGCTGGGATCTCCTCGACGCTGATTCCCTCTTTCGTCATCGAAATGACGGCGGACGTTTTCCTTCCAGCGCGCGCAAGCGCGGGGTTCATCCGCACCGCCTTGGCGTGGGCGCGGCGGGCTCGGTGCGGCGCCCCACTCAAGATGTGGGCGAGACAGAGCACGTACAATGGCTCGGCCCGGTCAGGAGCCTGGGCCACCGCTCGCTCGGCGGTCTCCAGGGTGACCAGATTCTGGGTACGGAATTCCATGTCTCGCCAAAGGCGCGTCGCGTGTTTGATCCGAATGCTCGCCAGCAGCGCCGTGGCGCGCCAGTCGTCCGGCGCCAACCCGGCGGCGTGGTGGGCGGCGCGGAGAGCCAATTCGGCATGGTTCGCGTGCGAGGCGACCAGCGCCACCAACTGGTGGGATGTCGGTTCCAACGGCCGGGCCACGGCCACCTGGCCGGCGTGGTGGACAGCCGAGTCATGCTGTCCCAGCGCGGTCATGGCCAGAGCCGTGGTGATCAGGACGTCGAGGTCGTCCGGGGAGGTCGCGGATTGTTCGGTCGCCAGGTTAGCGGCGTCTTGGGGCCATCCGGCGTGCAACGGGGGGCGCGGCCACGGGTGGTCGAGCGTGCCCGGCACCTCGGGACCGAGCATCGGGTCCAAAAGAAAGGCGTCGAGGCGTTCGATGATCCGGGCTGTCCCCGCCCCGTCCGGGAATGGCGAGTTCACCGGTTGCCGCCAGCGCCTATCTGAGCCAGGGCGGTCACCGCAGTCGTCGAGCCTTTCAATGTGGGAGCCGATCAGCCGATCCGTCAATTGCGGCAAGACTAGCGCACAGCCCCGCCGGCTATCCCTCAATTTGTGCTTGGGTGCTGACGCTTTGGCGGCATGGCCGCCGCCGGGCATAGCCTTGACCTTGCGTGCGGCCCCGTGAGGGGCGGCTAGCCCACTTGGGATGTCAGTTCAGTGCCTGGCGAGGAGTCAAACCATGAAGGCAGCAGTCATGCGCGGGCCCGGCGACGTCCGGGTGGAAGAGCGCGAGCACCCGCGAATCCAAGAGCCCACCGACGCGGTGATTCGCGTGGCGGCGGCCTGCGTTTGCGGCTCCGACCTGTGGCCTTATCGGGGGATCGCGGCCCTGGACTGGCCCGCGCCGATGGGGCATGAGTACGTCGGGGTGGTCGAAGAGGTCGGCCCCGAAGTGGCGAGCGTCAAGGTTGGCGACTTCGTGGTCGGCTCGTTCTTCGCCTCTGACAACACCTGCGAGCTCTGCCGGGCGGGCTACCAGTCGCGGTGCCTTCATTGGCAGCGGGTCGCCGGGGCGCAGGCGGAGTATCTGCGGGTCCCGCTGGCGGACGGCACGCTGGTGCCCACCCCGGGCGAACCGGACTGGGCTTTGGTGCCGTCGCTGTTGACGGCATCGGACGTGTTGGGCACCGGCTGGTTCGGGGCCGTCGCCGCCGAGGTCGCGCCCGGCAAAACCGTTGTCGTGGTGGGCGACGGCGCGGTGGGCCTGCTGGCCGTCTTGTCCGCCAAGGCGCTAGGCGCGGAGCGGATCGTGGCGATGAGCCGGAACCCCGCCCGCCAGGCGTTGGCGCGGGAGTTCGGCGCGACCGACGTTTTGGAAGAACGCGGCGACGATGCCGTCGCCCGGGTCAAGGACCTGACCGCCGGTTTGGGCGCGCACAGCGTTGTGGAGGCGGTGGGCACCCAGGAGTCAATGGTCCAGGCCATCCGCTCTTGCCGGCCTGGCGGCCACGTCGGGTTTGTGGGCCTGGGCCACCAGGTGGCGGTCAGCGGTCTGGACTTGTTCTACGCGGAAGTCCACCTGTTCGGCGGCCCCGCCCCGGTCCGCCGGTTCCTGCCGGACCTGATAGGGCGCATCTGGATGGGCGAGATCAATCCGGGCCGCGTGTTCGACTTGACGTTGCCGCTGGCCCAGGCGCCGGAGGCGTACAAGGCCATGGACGAACGCCGGGCCGTCAAGGTCCTCCTCCGCCCGTAGCCGCCTGTGGCCGGCGGGCGGCACAGGCCGGAGCGGTTTCGACCCGGTGGGCCGGGCGACCGGCGGGGAGGGGCGCCCCGGCCGCCCGAGTGCCGTCCGCGCCGGGGCCCAACTGGCTGCCTGCGGAGCTTGGGGCCGTGGGCCGCCGGTGGCCGGTTTGGCCGCCCGGCGTCGCTCTTGCGGGCCGGGCCGGGTTCACCCGGCAGGGGGAGCCGGACCTGGCCCGGCGGGGCGATTGCCCCGGCGCGGCGCGGTTCTAGGCTGTTGGCATGGCCACCGAATCCGCCGGGCGACTGAGGGGCTGGCCCTCGCGCGCGGCCCGCGTGGTGGGCAGGGGTCTGGCGGGCACGTCGGAGGGACGCGGACCCGCGTGGGCGGGCTGGCCCACCACCGGCAAGGGGCGAGTGATCGCCGTCTCGTGCTGGGCTTTGGTTCTGGCCGGATCGTTCACTTTGTCGCTGGTCTCGCTTTGGTCGTTTTTCCGGTTCGGCCAGGCCTCCTCCAGCCCGGCCCACATCCCGGACGCCGTGTTCGCGTCGCTTCTGCTTTCAGTGCCGTTGTTGGCGGTGGGACGGTCGCCGCTGTTCACCATGCGGGTCATGGCGATCGGCTTGGCGTGGATCGTGTTCTGCTCGGGCGAGCGGCCACCGTGGCCCTGGCCGCCGTCCGCCCTGGTCTTGTACGCGATCGTGTTGATGCTCGCCGCGCGTGCGACGCCGGCATCGCAGCTGCCCAGCCTGTGGGTTTGGACCATCGCCGCGCTGTGGATCTCCGGCCGGGGGGCCTCCGCGGCCGCGTTCGTCTCTCTCGCGGCCGCGGCCGTGCTGCTATTGGCGCTCGGGGCGGCGCTGCGGGACCGGACGGAGGCCCGCCAGGAGGCGGCGGCCGCCAGCGCCGCCAGGGACGCGGAGGCAGAGGAGTTGGCCGTGTTGGCGGAGCGGGCCCGGATCGCCCGAGAGCTGCACGATGCCGTGGCGCACCACATGGCCATGATCTCCATTCAGGCGCAGGCCGCGCCGATGCGCACCCCGGACCTGCCGCAGCCCGCCGTCGAGGCGTTCGCCTTGATTGAGCGGGCCGCCCGCGAAGCGCTGACGGAGACCCGCGGAATTGTGGGACTGCTGCGCGGCGACCAGGCGGAACGCGAACCCGCGCCTGGGATCGCGGGGATTCGCGACCTGGTGGGGGCCGCCCAAGCGAACGGTTTGCCGGTCACTTTGACCATGGGAGCGGTGCCCGAATCGGTTCCCGCCTCGACTTCCCTGGCCGCCTACCGCATGGTCCAGGAGGGGCTGGCGAACGCCGCCCGCCACGCGCCGGGGGCCAGCGTCCACGTGGCGGTCACACACGCCGGGGACGACCTGAGGATCGCGATCACCAACGGACCGGCGGCCCGCCCATGATGCGCGGGGGCCCAGGCTGGCTGCGGCGGGCGGGGCGGGCGTTGTGGCGGTCCTGGGTGTTCGTGTTGGCGCAGACGGGGCTGGGGGCGTTGGCCGCCGTGTACCTGGTGGCTTGCCTGGTGGCGCTGGTGGTGATGGTGTTTGTGGCGGGGCGCTACGTGGGGCGGCTTGTGTTCCCGCTTGGGCGCACCATGGGGCGCGGCGGCCTGGACTTGGCGGTCTGGTACCGCGAAAAACCGCCGGTGGCGTCCTTCCCGCCGCTCCCCAAAGGCGCGACGGTCTCCCAGACGCTGGCCGCAGTGATGGGCTCGCGGGCGACCTGGCGGGCGTACGGCTGGCTGGGCCTGGCGATCCTGGCCCTCCCGCTGAACTTGGTGTGCGTGGCGGCGTTCTTCCTGGCGCCCCTGTGGGCGCGGGCCTGGGCGGTGGCGACAGTCCGGCTGCTGGGCCGGCCGGACGCGCCGACCAGGCGGCGGGCGGTCGCGTTGGCGGCGGCGGACCGGCGGGGCACACAGTATGGCTCGCCTGACAACCAAGCCGAATCGCTGGGAGCGGAAACGGCCGCGGGTCTCGCGGGCGGGGGCCCCGTGCGCGGGCTCGTGCCGGGACGGCGCGGCTACGGGCTGGTCGGAATGCGTGAGCGGGTGGCGGCGGTGGGCGGGACGTTGGTCGCCGGGCCCACCGAGGACGGGGGTTTCGCCTTGCGGGCGGTGCTTCCGCTCGGCGCCGGGGGCGAGGCGGACGCGGGGGCGCACGGGGCTGGGGCCTCGGCGGATAAGTCGGGCGCCGGGGATGATGGCGGCTTGGAGGCCGAAGGCCTCGATGGGGGCGGCGCGGACGGGCCTGGGGATGAGGCCGTGGGCGAGGCGGCGTTCTACGCTAATGGTGACCACGCGACTGGGGGCGAGAGATGACCGGGCCGATCCGCGCTTTGCTAGCGGACGATCAAGAGATGATCCGCGATGGCTTGGGCGTGCTGCTTGAGTCTTCGGGGGAGATCGAACTGGTCGGATTCGCCGCTGACGGCCTGGAGGCCATCGAGTTGGCGGCACGGCTGGAACCCGACGTGATCGTGATGGACATCAGGATGCCCAGGTTGGACGGGTTGCAGGCGACGGCGCAGATCACAGCCGCAAAAGACGGCCAGGACGTGCCGCCGCGCATCCTCATCCTGACCACTTTTGACCATGACGACTACGTGTATGAGGCGCTCGCGGCGGGAGCCAGCGGATTCATGCTGAAGGACGCCTCGGCGAGGGAGCTCATCGAGGCGGTGCGGGTGGTCCACGCGGGCAACGGGCTGTTGGCGCCATCGGTCACCAAGCGCCTGATCTCCGAGTTCGCCAGCCGGCGCCGCGCCGGCCGGGTCGCCAAGACGGAGGCCCTGGCAGAACTGACGCCCCGCGAACTGGACGTCCTCCGCGAAATGGCGGGCGGGTTCTCCAACGCGGAGATCGCCGAGCGGCTCTTCCTGTCGGAACAGACGGTCAAGACCCATGTGGGCCATGTGCTGACCAAGCTGGGCGTGCGGGACCGGACGCAAGCGGTCGTCTTCGCTTACGAAAACGGTGTTGTTTAGGGGTTTTGAGCGGGAATGGAAAATCGGGGAAATCGGGGGTGGGCTGAAATGCCTTTGTGCTGTCGCGCTTCTGGGCGCTGGAGCGGGTGTGGGCTTCGACCATGCGGGCGCGGGTCTCACCCGCGCGGACTAGGGGCTAACCCCCCAGGCCCAATACCCAATTCGCTCTCCTTGGCGATGCGCGGTTCGCCAACGGTTTCATAGCGTTAAGTCATGCTGCACAGGCGTCGCTTAGCGCGTTGGGGGAGCACCGCCACGGTGCTGGTGTCGCTGGCCGCCGCGCCCTTGGCCACATTGGCCGCCGGGCGCGCCGAGGCGGTCGAACTTGGGCCCGCTTCGGTTCTCACCGCCTTCTACGACTTCGAGGCCCCCGGCGGGGATCTTCTGGCCCCGGGCTCGGACCCCGAACTGCGGGTTCGCGTCCTGGGCGACCTGGCGTCCGCAGACCGGGTCGCGGTGATAGTGCCGGGCGTGGGCCATGGCGCCAAGGAGTTTGAAGCCGACGTCATTGAGCCGGACTCCATGCTGGGGCGGGCCTGGGCGCTGTTCGACGCGGGCGCCGCCGAGTCCGCCAGCGCAGCTTTGGGGGAAGACGGCGCCCCAAGCCTGGCCGTCATCGCTTTCCTGGGGTATGCGCCGCCGAAGGGCGCGGACGCCCTGGCCGCAGGCGGCATCCGCGCGGGCGCCGCGAACCTGGCCGAACTTCAGCGCGGACTGGCCCGCGCTTACCCAGACGCGCAGGTCACGTGGGCTTGCCACTCGTTCGGCTCGCTTGTCTGCGCCTCGGCGCTGGCGGGCGCCAGCCCGGACGCAGTCGTCTTCCTGGGCAGCCCGGGCGTGATGGTTCCGAGCGCCCAGGACTTGCCGACCTCCGCACCCGTTTTCGCGGCCCGGGGCCCGGCGGACCCGATCGCGCTGGCGGCCCTGCTCAGAGCCCTTGGCGGCGGGTTCGGACCCAACCCGGCCTCCGAGGACTTCGGGGCCACCATCCTCCCCGCCGACCGGGACGCCGGCCACAGCGACTATTTCCGCCCCGGCTCCACCCAGTTGGCCGCGCTAGCCGAGGTCGTCATGGCGGACCGCCGCTAACGACCGCCCCAACCCGGCCACCCACCCGCCCACCAGCGACGATGCCGTGTGGCGGGGCGACGGCATCGGGCAAGTTTGTCCGTTTCTCCCCGTCAGGAGCGGGTCATCCGCTACTCGCGGCGAAATCGCCCGCGCCCGCTTTGGCAAGAGGCAGCGGATCCCAGGGGTGAGCCGGGTCAGCCGGTCGCGGCGCGGAACGTGCCGTCGAACAGCACGTTGACCGTTCCGCTGGGAGGCGCCTCGAACCGGAATGCCGTGCGGAAAACCAATCCGTTGCCAAACCCGCAGAACATGGTGTTCCATCGCAGGACGGTCTGGAAGGTGAACGATTGGCCGTTCTTGAGGTTGTTGATCGGGACTCCGCTCAAGTAGACGGTGTAGACGCCGGCCGCTCCCCTGAACATCTTCGCCCTGGTGAAGTTGACCACGCAGGGCTCGGCGAGGAATTCGGAAGGGTCGGCGGCCAAGGGCGCCGACTCGTACTTCTTCTTGCAGCCGGCGCACTTGTATTCCAGCGGGCCTATCGAGGCCAGGTCCCTGGCCTGCTGGTTCATCACGACAGCGGCCAGCAGCGGAGCGCTGCCCGCCGCGAACGCGCCGGCGAACTGCTGGGCCACATTGCGCTTCTTGCCCAGCGGGGTGTAATCGCCGTTGCCGCAGTGCGGACATTTCAACTGGAAAAGGCTCGGAACTTGGTTGTCCACCATGGTCTCCTTTGATCACTAGCACGACGTTTCGGTCATCGTAACGGCGCGGACGCGCTGGATTGGTCTGCGCCGAGCAGACAGTTTCCGCGCAGCCGTCAGGTGCCGTTGAACGGGCCAGGCGCGGATGGGCGATGCCGTCCGGTTGCGTCCGAAGGGGTCGGCTCGCCTCCAAAGCGCGCCGTGAACGTGCCCTGAGCAGATACCCGGCGGGATGTGTTCACAAGCGGCGACGGTCAGGGGTTGGTGGTCAGCTAGTCCATCCACCGCGCGGCCTCATGCTGTTAGATGCCTTGGCAGTGCAGGGCGCTTAGCCGGTCATCATCGGCCTTGGACCGTCGCGGCCTGCCTCTGGACTCCGCCATTGCCTCCCAAGCGTTGGTTACTGCTGGCCCCGATTGTGCCGGTGGCCCGCGAACTAGGGGGCGCAGAAGGGGGCGGGCTGGCGCAAACTAGGCTCGGTGCCGCCCTGTCACTCAGCGTCCGTGGGGCAGACCAAGTCTTGAAGGGTTACGCCGAGAGCTTCGGCGATGTCTTCGAGTCGTTCGAACATGAGTCCGCGTTTGCCCCACTCGACGCCGATCAGCATGTTTCTGGACAGTCCGCATTCCAGGCCAAGGGCCTCTTGCGACAGGCCGCGTTCGAGCCGTAGGCTGCGGATGCGGCGGCCGAGGTGTTCGCGGCGGGCTTTCCAGAGAGGGGCGCGGTCTTGATCTTTGTCTCGTTTCATTGGCATTCTCCCATGCTGAATTGACGAGCCCCTATTGTCTGCCCTACTAGGATGCCCATTATACTAGTCACACTAGTTAGACATTACCTTGTCCCCGCGCACATCCCCAGAAAAGACGCGTCATGACCGAGAACCACCCCCCACCAGTGTTCGACCCGACCCAGGGCCCCAGCGCCGCTTGGCGGCTACTGTCCAACCCGGCGTTGAACCCGGCCGACCTTCCCCGGATAGCGGCCGCGTTCCCCGACTTGGCACCAACCGTCGCCGCGCATCCGCGTCTCACCCCTGATGCGGCAGCCTGGCTCAACGCCATGCGCCGCCCGGACGTAGACGCCGTATTGACAGCCAGGGGCTACCGGCCTACGCCACCGGCGGTAGCCAGCCCGCCGACCGTCTTCGCGGCCGGCGGTGCTCCCAGCGAGGCCGCCCCAGCTTTCAGCGGTTACGCGCCACCGCCGATGGGTGGCCCGCCAGTCGGGTCACCACCCACCACCCCGACGCGGCGGTGGCCGAGACGACGCGCGGCGCTGTTAACGATCGGTGCTGCGGTGCTTGTGGCCGCTGTGGTGGCCGTGGTGGCGCTGACGGGCCTGCCGAACAATGACGGGCGGATCGACAGGGCGCTGATGCCGGACATAACCGAACAGCCCGCAGTCGGGAACCCGATCGACTCACGGGATGTGTTGGATGGGGACTTCCAGATCACGAAGTTCTCGCTCTTTGGCCTCCTAGACCATGACACCGGGTTGGTGCTGGGCTACACCTATTCGGACGGTCGATGGTCCGACAGCTACGACGCGACCTACGCCGCGGGGCGTCAAGAAGGCGAACGACACGTCGCAATTGGGGCACCGGAAGGAGCGTACGACAAGCTTTGTTTTGGCGACTTCAGCCACGGATACACAGAAGGCGGCGTGGACTACTACTCGGAGGTGTGGTGCGACGGCTACCGCGACGGATACGAGGGGACTGCAGACAGATTGCTTGAGATGCTGTCTGGCGCGAGTGCTGCCTTGGCGGCGTTCGACTTCGAGACCGGCGAGACCAAATGGCAACTCAACCTGTTGGAGGCCGCCGATATCGACGCGGAAGACTGGCTGAGCATCTTGCTGGACTGGACCGAGGCCAGCCAGGACATTTTCTCTGGACTTGTTGGGGAACCGATGGCAGTCCCGGACGGTAGAGGCAATGCGCTTGTGGTCATCGGCGGACACATTATGACGGTGGACGGCGGCGGCACGGTGGTGTCGACCGCCGAGTTTGACGGCTCCTATGTCGAGTGCTCCCAGGGTTTCGTGGTGATCACAACGAGGGGTGGCGCAGACGTGGAGGCCTACCGCACAACTGACCTCGAGACGGAGCTGTGGTCCGCCGACGCACCGGACACCGCATTGCGTATGGGCGGCCCAGTAGTTGTCCACGAACCCTCAAGCACGTTCTGGGCACCGACCGCAGACGGTTTTGTTGACGTGCCGACAGGGGAGGGAATTGGCTTCGGAGACGATCTCGACAAGGCAAACTACTACGCGGTCCCGCTTCGCCCAGACCTCGTTGTGCTGCGCGGAGATCTAGGCAAGGATCGGTTGGCGCGCATCGACCCTAAGAATGGGGAGGAAATGTGGCGAGCCAATAACGTGTCCCCGTACTTGCCCCAAATGACGTCTGATTACATCCTGCTTGAAGACAACAGCGGCGGGGGCACAGCCCGTATCATCGCGATCGACATAGCGGACGGCGAAGAAGCGTGGGTGGCTAACACTGGCGCCATCGCCGCGGTATCGGAGGACAGGGTGCTCTCCAAGGTGGACCAGGAAGGGAAACACGAGTTGGTGGCGTTCAACGCCACCAAGGGCACGGAACTGTACCGCGTGAAGATAGACGAGTTCGCGAATCCGCAAATGGGCCGGCGGGTCCTTTACCACACTCCCGACATGGTCTCAGGTGCAGTGGATGGGGTAACCCGCGTGCAAGCGGTCTCTTTGCAAGACGGCAAGGTCCTTTGGGAAGTCAGTGCCGATGGCATGCCTCCGTACAGCGTCGGCCTGCTTTACGGCGGCCAGGGGCGCGCTTGGCTGCTCTCACCTGACAGCTCGGACGGTGGTCAATCCGCCTCAGTGTTCAGTGCCGCCACCTGGGAGATGATGGTCCCCCTCCGCCAGTGAAAACCAAGTACTTGCGACCCTCGCTGGCCTGCCGCAACCGGAGACCATGGGAATCACATTCAAACAACTGAAAGGAGCAACCTTGTGGGCCACCGCAGGGAAATGGAGGCCCGTGACGGCCAGAGCCACGTTACTCGTGCTCACCGCCGCCTAACCGCCGGCGCTTCCCGGAAAGGCGAGAGATGACTTACGATCCCCCCGGCCATGAGTTCCCGCAAGGGCCACGCCATCAGTCGCCGGTGTTTGATCCTACGCAGGGTCGTGAAGCGGCCTGGCGGTTGCTGTTCGACCCGGCGCTGGACCCATCCGACTTGGGGCGCATAGCGGCGGTGTATCCAGAGTTCGCGGCGATCGCGGCGGGTCATCCGCGTCTGGAACCGGCCGTCGCGGTGTGGTTGGCCGGATTGGGCCGCCCGGATGTGGATGCGGCGTTGGCGGCCAGAGGGTACGCGGCGCCGCCAACACCTGCGACGGTACCCGCTCAGACGGTGTTCATGCCGGGCGGACCACAGGCTGGGGTCCTACCCGCCGGTCCTGGTCGACAGATTGCCAGTGGCCGCGGCTCGCTTGGAGGATCGGTGTCGGGTTATCCCGCCCAACCTAGACGGCGCAGGAAGGGCCTGCTGATCGGTGCGTGCGCGGTGGTTGCGGTGTTGGCGCTGGCGGGCGGGGCTTGGTTTGGGTTCCCGAAGCTACGCGGCTTAGTCGATCCGGAGAGCGGGGCCAGCACGCCGAAGCCCGTGTCGTCTGTCGGATCGGAGTGGGCTGGTTCAAGCCCAAGCTCGAGCTCCGAAGTGTTGCCGTTCGCCAGAACGTTAGGCGGCGCGGGTTACGACGAGTTCTCGGGTGTGGCCGTTACGGCAGATGGCGGGATCATTGCAGTCGGCATGACCGAGTCCACTGCTGGTGACTTCGCGCCGAGCAAGGGCTCTTATGACGCGTTGGCGGCGCGGTTCAGCCCTGACGGAGTGTTGCTGTGGTCGCAAACGCTGGGCGGCTCGGAGTTGGATGAGTTCTCAGCGGTGGCCGCCACAGCAGACGGCGGCATCATCGCCGCCGGGTCCACCTCGTCTGCTAACGGGGATTTCGTGTCAAGCGCCGATTCCGGCGGTGCGTTGGTGGCACGGCTAAGCCCGGATGGCGTGTTGCTGTGGTCGAAGACCCTGGGCGGCGTAGGTTACGACGCGTTCTCTGGGGTGGCCGTCGCCGCCGATGGTGCCATTATCGCCGCCGGGTTCACGGCAGCTACTAACCGGGGTTCCTCTTGTGACACCGACTCCGGTGATGCGCTGTTGGCCAGGTTCAGCCCTGACGGGGAGCTAGTGTGGACGCAGATCCTGGGCGGCTGCGCAGCGGAAGAGCTCTCAGCGGTTACGGTGGCGGCAAACGGTGACCTGATCGCGGCTGGTTACACCGAGTCCACTGATGGGGACTTCGCGCCGAGCAAGGGCGCTTATGATGCGTTGGCGGCGCGGTTCAGCCCCGACGGGGAGTTGCTGTGGTCCCAAACCGTGGGCATGGGTGATGACGCGTTCTGGGCTGTGGCGGTCACTGCTGACGGCGGGATTATCACAGCCGGGTCGACCGATGACGCCAGCCTCGGCTCCGGCCGTGCTTTGGTGGCGAGGTTCAGCCCCGATGGGGAGCTACTGTGGTCGCAGATTCCCGGCGGTAGGGGTTACGACGCGTTCTGGGCTGTGGCGGCAACTGCTGACGGTGGCGTCATCGCTTGCGGGTCGACCGAGTATACAGGGGGCGACAGCGCCTCCTTAGATAGCGCCGGCCGTGCCTTGGTGGCGAGGTTCAGCCCTGATGGGGAGTTGTTGTGGTCGCAGGTTCCCGGTGGCACGCACTTGGACTTTCTCTTGGGGCTGGTAGCGACAACTGATGGCGGGATCGTGGGAACCGGGAGCACTTGGTCCACCGACGGCGACTTTCCGTCGAGCAACGGCGGCGCGGACGCATTGATTCTCCGGCTGACACCGGACGGAACATTCAACACGGAATGACGCAGCCCGCACCGCAGATCCAAGACTGACACTACTGAAAGGCCAGCAATGACGCTTTACGATTCCCCCGGATCGGGATACCCCCAAGGACCGAATCAACCGGCCGCGTCCGCCTTCAATCCGGCGCACGGCCGTGATGCGGCCTGGCAGTTGCTGTCAGATCCGCAGTTGGACCCGTCCGATCTGCCGCGGATAGCTGCCGAATTCCCCGAGTTTGCCCCAATGGTGGCGGCACACCCGAGCCTGCAACCGTGGGCGGCTTCCTGGCTCGCACGGCTCGGCCGGCCTGACGTGGACGCTGCGCTGATGGCTAGGGGATACAGGCCAGTATCGGCGGAAGAGGCGCAGACACGATTGTCTGCAAGCGACACGATGACGCCACTGCCCGGAACCGCAGATCGGCTGGATCGGCCGCCCGTTGACGGTGCCCCGCAGCAGAGTTGGGCTGAGTTGGAACTCCCGGTTGCAGGCGCTGCGTCGGACGGGCTCGGTCGGGGCGGTGAGC
The DNA here is from genome assembly GCA_031281585.1 of Bifidobacteriaceae bacterium. Classification (NCBI taxonomy): domain Bacteria; kingdom Bacillati; phylum Actinomycetota; class Actinomycetes; order Bifidobacteriales; family Bifidobacteriaceae; species Bifidobacteriaceae bacterium. The sequence continues at coordinate 12,851 of JAITFE010000002.1, forward strand.
CGGTCCGCCCGGCCAGTGCGGGTGCCTCGGACGGCGAGCGGCCGGGTGCAGGGTCCGTGGCAGGTCCGCCCGCGTTGGTTCCAAGCCAAGCTGCACAACCCGTAGAGCCGCTACGAGTCCAAGCCGCTGCGCGGGGACTGCGTTGTGGGAGCTGTGAGGCGCTGCTGCGCGGCCAATCGAAATGCGGACAGTGCGGCGCGGTCAACAGCGGCGTTACCCCGGCCACTTTTGCGTCCACCCAAGCATCCGCGCGCAGCCTATCCGATATGAGTCGCCAGGACCCCCCTGCACCCGCAGCTTTACTCCAGGTCGGCAGCCCGTGGCTGACGTTCCTCAAGGTGGTGAGTTGGATCGGGTTCGGAGTGCTCCTTTTGATGGGAATTGTGCAGCTGAGCAGCGACCTGGAACTGGCCGACGGCACAGGTCTCGAATTCGTTTTCATTCGCGATTTCTTGTTCTGGGTGTTGGGCGCGTTCATCCTCTTGGCGGTCTCAATGGTGGGCATCAATCTTGCGCAGGATGTGTCTGCGATCCGAGCCAAGCTCTACTCGGGGGCCAGCTCCAACTCGGTGTCGCACGAAATCCTCCGACACCCAGACGCATCTAGCGCGGCCAAGTCAGAATGGCCTTACGTGCTCACGATTATTGGCATAGCAATCGGCGTGATAGTGGTAATCGCCTTGATAGCGTCAGTTGCCGAGTAACGCCCCCGACGGTTGGTAAGCCGTCTCGCCAGGACCGGCCAATGGGCGGTGGCCAGCCTGGGGTCGCAGTCACAGATCCCAGCGACATCCTCCAGGCCCGCAGCGCGTCCCAGACGACTCCAACTGCGGCCCGCTGACCGGCCGCAGGCCCCAGCAGACGCTGTCGCGTGGCATCCAAAACGCGCCATTCGGTCTCTCCGGAATTGTGAAGGGGCACCGCGAGAGCAGCATCGCCGCAGGTCAAGGCGCTAGGCAGAGCGGAGGTGGGGGGATTCGAACCCCCGAGGGCTTGCACCCAACACGCTTTCCAAGCGTGCGCCATAGGCCACTAGGCGACACCTCCGGACGGCTCGCCCCGCCCGCGACGTTGAGGTCGCCGGGAGGGCGTTCGCCCGCCATACATTACCCGATGCCGTCCACCTCACCAGCCTCCCCCCGTTCCGGACCCACCAGAACCGCGATCTGGGATGCCACCATGCCCTCCAGCGCGCCGGTGTAGACGGACAACTCCGTCTCGTAGGCGTCGCCCGCGATTCG
>JAITFE010000003.1 GCA_031281585.1 Bifidobacteriaceae bacterium
CGCCACCGCCGCTGCGCCAAAGACTACGAAACGCTCCCCGCCTGCCACGAAGCCTGGGTCCGCTGGTCCCAAATCCGACTCCTGCTCAAACGACTCGAATAGGTTCCCAAACAGCCACTAAGGCGGCTCTTTTGCGCAGGTCAGAGGCTATGCGCGGGTTGCCGGATCGCTGTTAGAGGGTTCGCGGTTATTGGAAACCTGACCGGAATGGGCGCTGCGCCCGGCGGGCTCGGCGCGGGAGTCGGGGCCCTCGTGCGGCCTCGCGGCGCGGATCTCGGCCCGGATCCCATGGTCAGTCGGCGCTGCCGCGCCCGGCTCCCGCCGGCATAACCGGAGGCGGGCCTTCAGCCCCCGAACACGACGTCACCCCCGCGATCTAGCCGAGGCTAGAGATCGTTCCGGGGTCTTCGGAGGCGACCCTGCCCGAGCGGCGATTCGCACTGTCCCGAAACAGGCTGGCTCTGGCCTCTTGCGGAGCCGGTGATCTGACTGAAGGCCAAGGGAGAGCCTCTTCGCTGTGACAAGAAGAAGGGGGGCACCGCGCTGGTGTCAGCTACCGTGCCCCCCGCAACCCGACGAACGGGAATGTTGCGTCAACGCTACCATGTAGGACCATGCCCCGGCTGCCGTCACCGCAAGACGCCCCGGCCGTCATGGCAACGATCCCGCCGGAGCGCCTGAGAAGGTTCCAGGACGCCGCCCCGGCGGGCCGCAACCTCGCGGTGATCGACATGTACGTCCTGGACTCACAACTCTCCGGGGAGTTCTACTCCCTGTTCAGGGCGACCGAGGTGCTGCTCAGGGAGACCATCCATCAGGCCATGAGCCAGGCATGGTGCACGCCCTACTGGTTCAGCCGAGGCCAAGTGCGCCAGTCGCTGGACACCCGCGTCCTGGAAGGACTCGACTCGGCCCGCCGAGCGGCCAGAGTCAGACGGGGCACGCCAGCGCCGGGCAGCGTGGTGGCGCAAGTCATGCTGGGCACCTGGCTCCAACTCCTGGCGCGCGGGGCGAATGGCCAGCAAGAAGCCCTCGTCTGGGTACCAGCCCTGTCCCGGGCGTTCCAGGCTGACCTGCCTGCACAGCCCCACTCCCGGGCCCAGGTGTACGCGCTGGCGCAGCGCCTGGTGTGGGCCCGCAACAGGGTGTTCCACTGCGAGCCGGTCGTGTTCGGTTTCCCGCTTCCCGGATTCCGCACCCGCGACGGGAGGGCGAGGCGCGCGACCCCGCACCAGATTCTCGATGACGTCCGGAGCCTGGCCGGGATGACGAGCCGGGCGGCCAGAGACTGGCTCGGCTCGTGGGACCGCATTGACTCGCTCCTGGCGGATCCGCTGGCGGACGCCGCCCTCGCGTACATGGGCACACGGCCCCGCTTGGCCATGGAAGGCCGCCGGCGACCGGCTCAGCAGCGGACGCCCGCAGCCGGAGCCCCGGACGACCCGCGAGGGAGAGCTTCCGTGTGACGGACAGGGTTCTTCTGCCCACGCATGGGCAGCGGGCTGACCGAAAACTGACCGATTTCAACGCCAGCGGACGGTCAAAACTGAAAGACGATGGCTGCCAACAGCGCCCTGTTCGCGCACGTCAGCGCGCATTATTGACAATGACCGGATACTCGACGAAAGGCGGCCGCCGCCAATGAATAGGTCAAGGGTTCGATTCCCTTAGGCGGCTCGTTTGCGCAGGTCAGAGGCCTATTGCGGCCCGGCTGCCGAACGTTCATGGGTTCGGACTCATCGCTTGCTCATCGCTTTCGATTTGCCGGCCCAGCCACCTGATCATCGGCGCGCCTCGGGAGCCGGTCCGCGAAACCGTGGCCAGCACCCTGTGCCGATCGGGCATGCCTCGTGTGACGCTCATCGTTCGGCGCGCCGCTCGGCGCTGCGAGCCGCTTGACACTTCAGGCCGAACAGGGCAGAGAATGCTGACATGGCCAATCGGCGGCGCAAGCGCAGATCCTCTCCCAATCCCCGTCCCAGAGCCTCCGACTCCCGGCCAGAGGGGGTGACGACGGCCGCGACAAGAGTGGCAGCCGGTCTGTCTTCCGGTTGGGGCCAGGTCCTCGTGGGGCTAGCTGATCAATGTGCGGCGTTCAGGCCGCGTCGATTTGGTCGAGCCACGAGTTGACGTGGGCGACCGCTTCCGGGAGGGTCATCGCCAGGCCTGCCGACCGGGCCGCTTTGCCGAACGAGCCGTCCCAATGCGGGTGGGCGACAAGACGCGCCGGCCAGCGGCGAACCGGCCGGCCGAGCGTCGCGGCTTCCGCCGCGCGGGCCGCGAACACATCCCTGATCGCCTCGCGGACGCCGGCCAGGGGCGGCTCGCCGGTCTCTTCGGACAGGCCCCGGATCAGGACCAGGTCGACGGCGGCCCGGGCGCGGTCGTTGATGTGGGCGGCCGGGTCGTGCGGATCGGTCGAGGCGTGAACCTTCTCCGCCGCCTGATACCGCATCGCAAGCCCCACCAGGTGGTCGGGGGTCGGCAGCCCGAACCCGGCCAGCGACGGCGAAGGCAACCGCTCCCAAGACGCGCCCGCGGCGCCCTCGTCGGGGGAGGCCTCGACCTGGATCCGACGCCATGTCACTCCGCCTAGTTGCACGATGACGTCGAACCGCCGCGGTTTGACGACCCTGGTCGGCGTGTCGATCGCCTCGGCCGGGCCGCGCCGGAACGTCAAAGGCCCCCACGGGCGGCGCAACACCGGGTCGGCGGCGGCGAGGAAGTCTTCCAGGTCGCCGCGGACCGGCCCGTCAAGGTCGGCGGTCGCGCGGGCCTGGCCGGGCAGACGGTGCTGCAGCAACGTGCCGCCCTTCAGCAGGAAACGCGGATTCCCGGCCTCGTCCAGCGCCTGCTGAAGAACCGCCGCCACGGCGGTGGTCGCGACCAGCCACCCCAACCGGCCCCCGTCCGAAGCCAGGTCCCGTTCGGCTTTCGCGATCCAGCCGTTCAGGACACTGGCCGAGCGCGGGGCCTTCTCCTTCGGTTTCAACTCCCCGAGCGCCGCGGCGAGGTTGAGGGGCCTCCCGCTTTCCATGGTCGCGCTCCTCGAGCCGCTGGGCCAGCCGTTCCCGCTCCCCGGCGAGCAGCAGGCTTGTCCCCCCGGCCCGCTCCAGCGCCTGTCTGACCAGGTAGGAGGGCACACCCGTCTCGATGCACTGGCTGATCGTGGTCGGCACGTCCGTGACCGGGATCTGCTCGAACCAGGTCCGCTGGTCCGGTCCCAGGTCCTGGTGGTGGATGGCGTACCGCTCCCCGCCGGCCCGCCGCAGGCGGCGGCGTTTCCCGACTGTGACGTGGATCTGGTCCGGGTTGACACCGCTGACGTCCCACGCCGCCAGGGCTGTCTCATGGCTGAGGCAGGCTTCCGGGGCCCCCGTCCACAACACCGCCAACGCCCAGTTGTCGAACCGGCTGGCCGGGACCTGCGGTATCCGGTACACGCCGCGGGCGACCCGCTCGATCCGGTCCCTGGCCGCCAACTTCACCAACTCGACCCGCGGGACGCCCTCGGCTTCCGCCTGGGCGGACGTGACGAACCCGTGCTGGTCGAGCGCGACCTCCCTCAGCCTCTCAAGCTGCGTCAACACCCCAGGCATGTCAACACTATACCAAAGTCGTATAGTTTCGGCCATCTCATGGTCTCTGGCGCGTCGCCGGCCGGACGGGCGCCGGGCCCGAATCAGGCGAAGCCACCGCCGTCTTCCCGGGCCGGGAGGCGGGACCGGCCCCAGCGCCGGACCGGCTATCATCGCGGCACACCACCCGGCCCCTCGGGGCCCAGCCCTCCTTGCCTCCCTGACGCCGACGCACTCTTCGGGGCCTCCGGGCGAAGCCGGAAGCGGCCGACAGGCAGCCCGCGCGGCAGCCGGTCGTGGGCGCGGGCTTGCCCGCATTCAGCGGATCGGGCGGGCTCGGCTCGCGTCGTCAAGCCGGGACCGGATCAAGCTCTGGTTGACCGGATCGAGTTCCACGCCGACGCTGTTGGCGCCGGTCTCGCGGGCGGCTTCCAGAGTGGTCCCGGTGCCTGCGAACGGGTCGAGGACGGTTCCGCCGGGCGGGCAGAACAGGGCGCAAAGCCACCGCATCAGCCCGAGCGGTTTGACGGTCTGGTGGGCGGCCCCGTGGACGGTCGGGCGTTCGCCTTGGGTCGCTTCCTGGTGGTGCCGGAAGACCGGGAACAGCCCGGACCGGTCGCCGGGCCGGACGGTGCAATCCCGGTCCAACAGGCCCGCCGTGCCGTCGTCGAGGGCGGTGCCCCACCGTTTCCGTGGGGCGGGCGACCCTGATGCGTCTCGACTGCCGGGACCACTTGGCAGAGGGCAATCGGCGCCGACCTTGCCGCGCGTCGCGGGCCAACAAACAACGCGGCGCGTGGGCCTTGAGTCCAACGTGGACCCTCCAGCCGAGGGAGCGCCCGGGACGTTCCGACGCGGCAGACCCCAACAAATTCCCAACAGAATGGACCCGCGCCAACCGGCAAGAACCGGATACATTTGGAAGGAGGGGATCAGACGATTTCCGTGGTAAACCCAGGAAACTGGAGGCGTCCGGAACCTTTCGAAAGCCGCCGCAAATGGCCGATTGAATAGAATAGGCCAAGGGTTCGATTCCCCTGGACGGCTCCCAACATTGCCTGTCAACGTGGATTTTCCCTCGTGATGAGGAGGCCGGGAAGTGGCCGAGCAATAAGACGCCCCAAGACTTTGGGATCCGGGGAGGATGACCGACTGGCGGCACGGGAGGTCAAGGCAACAGGTCGATGGCTTGGGGCCTTGCCTTCATCGCGTGTATCACCATCTCGTTTCCGCTGTCGAAAACGAGAACCACTGTCTCAAGCAAGCGCGCCTGGGTGTCAAAGCCTACGCGCAGCTCGCGCCCCGGCGAAGCGTCGCCCAGTTCCTCGATCCACAGCGCCCAGGTCGCAGCGTGGACCGCGTCAGCCTCGCTTATCCCGTGTTTGAAGGGCCGACCGGTGGATCTTCACGCCACGTGCGCCATCAGGGCGTCGCGCATGACCTCGGAGCGCGTCTTGTGCTCCTGTTTCGCGCGGGAATCCACTCTGGCCAGTTCTTCAGCGGTCAGACGGACGGGAACTACCTGCGAGGGCAGGGCACTGCGGCCTGGCCTGCCCCGGCCGCGCCGCCGCAGTTCGGCCGGGTCGTACCCGCGTTCGGCTTCGGCCGACCACTGCTCGATTTGCGCTTCCGTGACGACCACGCCGCCAATCGCCTCGGTTCCATCCACCCGAATATCGTAATACGCGCGAACTCGCGAGCGAAGGCGGCCGGAGTGGCGAACTCGCTCCTGAGCGTGAGGAGCCGGCTCCTGCCCCACGCCGAGACCACGCCGCCTGAGGCGCGCGAGATCGCCTGCTCAGGCCGCGGCCGAGCACCCGCTCTTCCCCCGAAAGTCCCACGCCGCTAATCGCTTACCCATCGAAATGGGCGCAGGCCGCTGGGTGTCGTCAGCGCCCAGCTGCAACCCTGCTCCCCCGTTGACAACCAACAACGAGCACGGGCGACGGTCATCGAAAACCACCGGAAACGCGGATCTGGGAGTGAATAGGTCAAGGGTTCGATTCCCTTGAGAAGGCTCCTAAAGTCCCTGGTCAGATGCGGTTTTTCTTGACGAGGAGGAGGCCGAGAAATGGCCAAGCCATCAACTTGTCACCACTTTGGGCCCCGCGCGCGGGGCCGGCGGGCGCCCGCTTCGGCCGGGCGCGGCCTGGAGCCGCTCTTAACCATCGGGGACTGTCCGAGTACCTCGGGATCCCGCTCTCCACCCTCTACGACTGGCGCACCAAGGGCGAGGGGCCGGTGGCATACCGGTTCGGCAAACGCCAGATGCTCCCGGTTCGGTGCAGCAGGGGCAGGACTCGGCGTTGTTCGGCGTGGAGCGGGACGGCTCCTTTCCCAGTTCGGTGGCGTCCGTCTACCAGGGGTTCGCGGGACGGAAGCTCAATCCGAGCGTGCGGGAGCGGCGGCTCCCTTGGCCCGGGTCGACAGCAGGCCGCGACTCGGGGCAGCTGCCTAGATCAGCACCACGTGGTCAATTCCGAGCAGCGCGAGTCCCTCGTCTAGGGTGGCGAGTTGGCCGCCGCGGCTTGCTGCCAGCGCCGCAAGGTACGCGTCCGTGGCTTGCTTGTGCCCCCGCACGCTGCCGACTGGGACATCCGCGTAGGACAGGTCGTCGGGCCAGAACTTGATCATCTGGGCCTCTGAGAGCGCCCGGACGACAGCCTGTGCATCTACAGCGCTGCGGCCCTCACGTAACAGATAGCGGAATAGTGCGCCTTCGACCACGGGACAAACGGCGCCGCCGCCAGCCCCCAGAAACCACCCGGTCGCCCGCTCGTGATGCTCGTGATCGCGCACCGCCAAGGGAATCAGCACGCTGGCATCCAGCAAGAACGTCACCAGCCGTCATCCTGGTCTAGGAAGGCGCGCACCTCGGCGGCGCTGACGGGCCTTCCCAGGGCCACGCTCGGCAGACCCGTCTCCGGGTCGATGCGCAGATCCGGCGGGCCGCCCGAGACACCCGGAGCGCGCCGCGAACGGCGCAGCGCCTCCAAACGGATGCTCAACTCGTCCAAGTCGGCATCGCTCAACCGCCGCAACTCGTCCAAAAGCGCCGGTGAAACCATGCTTCCCAGGGTACAGCGCGGTCCGGATCGTCGGAAGGCGGGCGGCAGGCCGGATCACCGGAGGCGAAAATGGCACCACTTCGCACGGCGCTGCGCAACGCGGCCGCCTGCCTACGGGGCCCCCGCCGATCCGCCATGCGGCGTCTCCGGCGACCAAGGCGCTGATCGCCGTGCTCCACGACTCATCGCTTACCCATCGAAATAGGCGCGAGCCGCTGGGTAACGTCTGCGTTCAACCGCAACCACGCTCCCTCGCTGACTACCAACGACCAGCACGGACGGCGGTCATCGAAAACCATCGAAAACCCGAATCTGGGAGTGAATAGGTCGAGGGTTCGATTCCCTTGAAAAGGCTCGTCTGCGCAGGTCAGAGGCTATGCGCTGGTTGCCGGTTCGATGGTAGAGGGTTCGAGGTGACCGCAAGTCTGGCCAGAATGGGCGCCAAGTCCATCGGATACGGCATCACACGAGGAGCTTCGCCCGGCTTCCTGGTGTAGCTTCTGCTGCACAGGCGCGCGTACGTCCTTCGGGAATGGGCCAACCCCACTGAACACGGCTCTGCGGTCAGCGCTGCACTTGATCAAGCGGCCTGCGGCCGTCAAGCCAGAGACCGGAGCGCGGCGCCGACGCTCGAGACATGCGCCGGGATCGGCGGCTAGGCTTGGCCGGCTGTTGACCCACGAGCGCGGGCGGGCGCGCGACCTACCCCTTCTGGCGCCGGATGATTCCTGAGGTGCCGCGGAGTGACGTTCGTTCAAATAGCCGTGGGCTAGGGCTGACAGATCCGTTTCAGGATTCGCAGGGCGCCGCTTCGGGATTCTGGAGATGCTCATAGCCTGTGGCACGCGCCACCTCGTGCCCGCACCGTCACCGCAAGAGGAACCGGGAGGCGAACCCAAGATGGATCCCCAATTGATCCAGATGGGCGCTGCCCTTGCTGCCTTGGCCGCGAGAGGGACGGTGACTGCTGTCACCAAACGGGCGAGGAAGGCCAAGGGACAGCCTCTGCTCTGCGGTAAGAAGAACGGGGCACCGCGCTGGCGTCAGCTGCCGTGCCCCCCGCAACCTCGCGGTGATCGACATGCGCGTCACTGAATCCACAACTCGCCGGAGAGTTCTACTCCCTGTTCAGGGCAACCGAGGTGCTGCTCAGGGAGACGGTCCGCCAGGCCATGGGCCGGGCCGCGGGCTCGCCGTACTGGTTCAGCCGAGGCCAAGTGCGCCAGTCGCTGGACACTCGCGTCCTGGAAGGACCCGACTCGGCCCGCCGGGCGGCCAGAGTCAGGCGGGACGCCAGCGCCGGGCGGCGTGGTGGCTCAAGTCATGCTGGGCGGCAGACGACTGGCTCGCCTCGTGGGGCCGCGTTAACTTGCTTCTGGCTAATCCGCTGGCGGACGCCGCTCTCATCCACATGGACCCACGGCCCCGTCTGGCAATGGAAGGCCGCCGGTGACCGGCCTAGCGCCGAACGCCCGGAGTCGGAGTCGAGGCGACTCGCGCACAGGAGAGCTTCCAGCTGACAGACACGGCGCCTCCGCGCCCGCAGGGGGCGGCAGGGTGACCGGAACCAGGCCGACGAACGCGATCACCCCGACAAACGCGACTGCGACCCCGGTCGGCAACGCCACCAAGACCACCGAGGCAACCCGCAGGCGCTCGACTTTCACACCCACGTGGGCAGCTGTGCGGTCGCCGACCGCCAGGAGGTCGTAGCGGGGCACCAGCCGTAACGCCACGGCCGCAGCGACCAGGTTCAGGCCGGCCAACACCACCCGCGACCCGTTGACCGGCATCAGGAGCGTGCCGCTGGTGGCCGAGTCGATCCGCACCACCGGGTTCGAGAACGTCAGATCCAGGATCCCCGCATGGCCGGTGAACCGGACCGCCCCCGTAGGCTGTGGTCCCCGTGCCGGCCGTCCGCTCCAGTCGGTTGAACGCTGGCCGAACCAGAGCCGCCCGCTCCGAGCGGAGGCGCCGCCGGAAAGGCTGATCGCGACCTTGGCAATCGGCCCGGTGACGTTGGAGCGGAAGGTGGCCTTGACGCGGCGGCACGGCCGGAGACCGCCGCGCCCACCAGGACCGCCACGGCCATGCCGCAAGCCATTCCCAGCAGCGGCCTGTCCCCCACCGTCCAGCCCGCCACAGACCCGAGCCCCACAGCATAGGCAGCCCAACAACTCGCCGCCGCCGCGTCCGCGACGAGGAAGCTCCGCCGGGGGTAGCCAGCGGCGCCAGCGGCGAGACTCGCGACCACCCGCAGCCCCGGCACAAACCTCGCCGTCACCAGCACCGGCCCGCCGCTGCGAGAAAAGGCCAGTTTCACCTGCGCGAACGCCGCGGCGCCCCGGCGGGACCGCAGCGCACGCCAACGTTCCGGGCGCAGCCGACCGCCCAAGCGGTAGATCGCGAAGTCGCCAGCGGCGGCGCCAACCGTGGCGGCCAGCCACAGCGCCAAGGTCCCCCAGCCCAGACCGCCCGCCGCCACCTGGCCGGCCGCGGCCGCCATCACCACCGCGTCAGAGGGCGCCGGCGGGAAGATCCCGTCCAGCGCGCAGAACAGCGCCACAACCGCCAGCGCCCCAGGCGCCGCCGCCAAGTGGACGATGACGTCATTGGCCGCGTCCCACAGCGCGGCGGCTCCAGCGGGTTCTGCGAGCATTCGGGCTCCTGGGGGTTCCGGGGGCGCGTTCTTGGCAGAGCGCCGGGCGGCTCCACCGCCCCATTTTCTAGCCCGGCACCGCGAGCCTAAACGAGGGGCCGCCCTGAGCCGCCATCCGGGAAAGCCCCCCATTTCCCCTGATCTCGCGGCACGCGGCCAGCCCGGCGCGCGGGAGCCCCACCCGGAGTTGTTCGCCCGCCACCCCCAAGAGGGCTGGACCGCGTGGGTAGACGAAGCGCCGCCCGATGCCGTCCCCGCAGCCGCCAGCACAAAGGCCACGGCGGCGGCCCAGACCGCCCACCGAGGGCCGGCCGCCTCGCCGCCAGCCCGCCGAATAGGCGCGAAACCATCCAGCAGCGACTCGCGCAGGAACCCGGTCAGCGCGAGCCGAAATGGTGGCTGATGCCGAACCCGATGGCAACGCTGGCGGCCCCGGCGGCGTTTGCGGCGTCCTGCCCGACGAGGTCCAGCCGCGCCTCAAGCTCCTCGATCCTGGCTTCCAGGGCTGCGATCCGCTCTTCCGGGGACGCCGTCTGTCTTGTCGCCAGATCCTGCCGGCGTCTGGTGAGGTCTGCCTGCCTCGGCTCGTCGCGCCGCTCGGCCCGTCGCCCTGCGGCGGCGGCGAGCCAGATGAGCAAGATGACAGACCCTCCCGCTATGACCGCAATCAACACCGCGGCGAACACTCCCTGTAGGTCCACGGCGACCCCTCCAATCCGCTGGCGCAACTGCCTGCCCGATTGTCCCATATTCCCGTACCGCCCGGCCGGGCAAGACGGCATCGGGCGGGCGAGACGGCATCGGGCGGCGGCGGCACCGAGGCGCGCGGGCGGCTCAGCGGTAGACCGCCCCATCGGGGCCCAACTGGTCCCCGACGCAGATGATCTCCACCCGGATCCCGTCCGGGTCCACGACCTGCAGCCAATCCGCCGAGGGGTCGCGTTGCGGTGGCGAGACGATCTCCCACGGGCCGTCCTTGACGGCATCGTAGAAGGCGTCGATGTCCTCCACCGTCACGCCCAAGTGGGCGCTGCCGACCTGGTTTGGCGGGGGGACCTCCCCCCGGACCGAAGCCGCGTCCCACTGGATGAGCTCGAGCCTCATGCCATAACCCAAGAGTTGCACAACGCTGACCGCGGCGCCCTCGACCCCGAAGCCGGTCTGGCACTGATCGGGGCCCTCGGACCAGCGCAACTGCTCCGCGAAACCCAGCCATTCGTAGAACGGCACGGACACGGCCAAGTCCCGCACGGTGAAGCCCACATGGTGCAGCGTCCGCCCGTCCCCGGCCGCCCCGGCCATTCCGCCCGTCCCGGCCGCCCCCGCGGCGCGCGCGCTCATCGGGCGGCCTCCCCGCCGTCGACCGGCACAACCACGCCGGTGACGTAGGAGGCGAGCGGGGAGATGAGGAACGCGGTCATGGCCGCCACCTCTTCGGGCGTGCCGACCCGGCGCATGGCCGTGTGGGCGGCCACCTTGGTCAGCCAGGAGGATTCCGTCTCCCCGCTGGGGCGGTCCTTGTGCAACAGCGGCGTGTCGATGGGCCCCGGGGCCACGCAGTTGACGCGGATGCCCTGCCGCGCGAGCTCCCAGGCGGCGATCCTGGTCCAATGGATCAGCCCGGCCTTCGCCGAACCGTAGCCGCTGAACTCGGAGTAGGCGTTGATTCCGGCCGCCGAGGCCATGGTCACAACCGACCCGGCCGGGGATTCCGCCAACGGTTTCAGGGCGGCGCGCACCACCTGGCTGGGCCCCACCAGATTCAGGGCGAGAACGGATTCCAACATATCCGCGTCCGTCTCCCCCAACGGGCGGTAGGCACCTCCGCCCGCCGCTATGACCAGGGCGTCCAGGCGCCCGCCCAAGCGCTCAAGCGCCTGGTCGACTCCCCGCGCGCATGACGCCGGATCGGTCACGTCCATGCGCACCTGCGCCGTCTCCGCGCCCACGCGGGCGGCCCCCACCACGACCGCGCCCTCCCTGGCGCACAACCGGTAGGTCGCCTCGCCAATTCCCTTGCTGGCCCCGACTATGAACACCCGCAGGTCTTCCAAGCCCCATTCCATGATTTGTCCTCCCTATGTTCTGGTTGTTAATGCCCAAGTTCCGGGCGTCCGGGGAACGGCCAGGCCGTCAGCCTGTCGACCAGCTGGTCGGCAAACACGCCGGGCGTGCGCAGCACAACCTGAGTGCGGCCAGCCGGGGCACCGGCAAAGCCCCGATAACGTGATCGCGTGTCGCAGATCGTGGCGCCCCGGGCGGGCCCCGCGCCGCATTCGACTTCGACTGGGACGCGGGGGGCGAGCGTCGGCTGGTAGTCCCCGACCGCGATGGCCGCGGCGAGCGCGTCGTGGCACGGCGAGCACCGGCGGTCGAACGACTCGGCTTTGAAATAGTCGAAGTAATGGTCCGTGATGCGCGCGACCAGGGAAGACACCGGCGTGGCCGCCTTTTCGAGCCTCGCCCGGTGCTCTTCCGTGAGCAATTCCCGCATGGTCACGTCCAGGGGCACCAGCACGCAGTCCCACCGGGCGTTCAGCACGGCGCTCGCTGCCTCCGGGTCATGCAAGATGTTCGCCTCGGCGGCGGCGGTCTGGTTTCCGGCCACCTCGGCCGCGCCACCCATAACAACTACTCGGCGCACCAGCTGGTCCAGCTTTGGCTCGCTGGCCAGCGCGGCCGCGAGGTTGGTCAGCGGGCCCACCGCCAGCAGGGTGAGCTCGCCCGCGTGCCGCCGGGCCTGTCTCGCGATCTGCTCCGCCGCGGTGAGTTCGCTCGGCTGGACGGTCGGCGCGGGCAGCGCGGTGTTTCCGGCGCCGTCCTCGCCGTGGACGTGGGGCGCCAGCACCGGCGTCTCGCCGGTGACGGTGCGTTCGGCCCCGATCGAGACGGGAATGTCCGTCCGCCCGGTCAACTCCAAGAGCCGGAGGCAGTTGGCGGCGGCCGTCGCGGCCGAGATGTTGCCGAACACGGTGGTCAGCGCCACGACGTCGACGCCCGGGGTGCCCAGCAGGTACAGGATCGCCATCGCGTCGTCAATCCCGGTGTCGCAGTCGACCAGCACGCGTTTCGTTGGTCCGTTCATTTGTCTTTCTCCTTAGTTTGAGCGTTTCGTTTGGGCCCCTTGGGCCGGCCACGCCGCCGATGCCGTCTGCGCCTCGTCCGGTTGGACCGGCCCGGCCCAGCCCGTCAGCCTTTGGGCACGATGGCCGGCAGGTAGTTGGTCGACCTGGGCTCGCGGGCGCGGCTGCGCGCCCGCGTCACGCCGATCAGCCCCAGCGCGACCACTGTCGCGACGTACGGCCAGGCGTGTGTGAGTTGCGCGTCGAAGAACCCGGTTCCCTGGAAGGCCAGCGACGCGGCGGTGGCCAGGCCGAACAGGATCGAGGCGAGCGTGGCGCCGATCACCGTGGCGCGCCCGAAGATCACCGCGGCGAAGGCGATGAACCCGAGCCCGTTCGTGGTCTGGGTGTTGAACGTGGTCACCGAGCTGATGGTCAGGAAGGCGCCCGCCAGCCCCGAGGCCAAGCCCGAGGCGAGGATCGCGGCCGTCCGCACCTTGACCGGGGAGAGCCCGGCCGCCGCCACCGCGTCGGGGCTTTCGCCGACCGCCACGATCCAGACCCCGAGGACCGTGTGCCGCATTGTCGCCCAGCTGAGGGCCACCAGGGCGGCGGCCAGGTAGACCAACACGCTTTGGTTGTCCAGCGCCGGGCCGAGCAAGGGCACGGCGGCCAATGGCCCGATGCCGACCCTGGGCAGCGTCGGCACGCCCGGTGGCGAGTACGTGCCGGGGGCGTGGAGGGCGACCGACGTCACCAGCATCACAGCGCCGGTGGCCAGCAGGTTCAACGCTATTCCGGCGATGATGATGTCGCAGCCCATCCAGAATGTGGCCGCCGCCAGCACCAGCGCGTAGACGCCTCCCGCAATGACGGCGGCGGTCAGGCCCGCCCAGGCGGACCCGGTCCGCTCGGTGACCGCGAGCGCCACCAGGGCGGCGATCAGCATGGTGCCGTCCAGCGAGATGTTGGTGGAGCGGGCCTTTTCCGCCATGGCCCCGCCGCAGGCGGCCGCCATGATGGGCACCGTCGAGGCGACGGCCAAAGCCAGGAACGTCCCCAGTGTGTCCATCATCCGTTTCCCCCTTTGCGGCGCAGCCCCCGCGCCGTGATCAGCAGGATCAGGATTCCCTGGAGCACGTAAACCAAGGAGAACGGCACCGCCGAGACGGTCTGCATGGAGGTGGCGCCGGTGATCATGGTGCCGTAGAGGACGGCGGCCGCGACGATTCCCGCCGGGTGCAACCGGCCGATCAGCGCCACCGTGATCCCAAGGAAGCCGTATTGCGGGGAGAACGAGTCGATGAAGTTGTGGCTGATCCCGATCACCGCCATGCCCCCGGCCAGGCCGGCCAACGCCCCCGAGGCCGCCAGGCCGCCCAGCAGCAGCTTCTCCGGCGAGATCCCGACGTTCTCCGCGAACGCCGGTTGCAGTCCCACGATCCGCAGCCGCAGCCCCAGCCTGGTCTTGGTGAACACCAGCCAGAAGGCCGCGCCCACGGCCAGGGCGATGAACAGGCCGGCGTTGAGGTTCGATTCGTCGAGCAGGCGGGGCAGCCAGGTCTCGCGCGGCAGCCGCCGGGTTTCCAGCGCTCCCGAATCCGGTGCCTTGAACCGGCTCTTGACCAGGTAGCGGGTCACGTCCATGGCGATGTAGGAGGACATCATGGTGGTGACGACCTCGTCCACGCCCAGGTAAACCCGCAACAGCGCCGGGATGGCCATGAACGCCAGCCCCGCCGCCGCGGCCGCCGCCAGCGAGATCGGGATGGACCCGGCGCCCAACCCGCTGAGTTCGTGGGAGACGACGGCGGCCGTCAAACCGCCGCAGTAGACCTGGCCCTCGGCGCCAATGTTGAACGCCCCGGACTTGAACGCCGTCGCGACGGCGTATCCGGTGACGGTCAGAATGGTCGCCACCGACAGCATGGTTCCGAACGAGTACGCGTCCCTAAAGGAGCCGAAGACGAACTCGCCGAACGCGGTGCCCGGGTTGGGCGTGATCACGACCATGATGAGGAAGGACAGGACCAGCCCGAACCCGATTGCCGCCAGCGACCTCCCCGGGCCGCTGGCGGCCGCCCGGCCGGCCCAAGCCCGCCACGCCGCCGCCCGTTGGTCAAGAGGCGTCAGCGCGGTCATGTTCCCAGCCCCAGCATGAGTTTGCCGACTTCAAGCTCGGTGGGGCGCCGGTCGGCGAATTCGCCGACAATCCGCCCCTGGAACATGACCAGGACGCGGTCCGCCAGTCCAAGCACTTCGGGCAGTTCCGAACAGATCAACAGGACGCCGGCCCCGCGGTCGCGGTGGCGGATCATTTGCGCGTTGACGAATTCGGTGGCGGCGACGTCCAGTCCCCGCACCGGTTCGCACGCGATGATCACGGCCGGGCTGGCGGACAACTCGCGGGCGAGCACCACCTTCTGCGCGTTGCCTCCCGACAGACGCTGGGCCAGCATGTCCAGGCTCGCCACTTTGATCCCGAATTCGTCGATCAGTTCCCGCGCGTTGGCGGCCACCGCCGCGCGCCGCAGGAAAGGCCAACCAAGTTTGCGGCCCCCCAGCCGGGCCAAGGCCAGGTTTTCCGCGACCGGCAGCGACATGCCAAGCCCGCGGCCGTTGCGGTCTTCGGGGATGTGCGCAACGCCGCAGCGCCGCCCGAAGGCGGGCGGACGCCCGGCGACGTCTTGGCCCCCGACCATCACCCGCCCCCGGTCCGGTTGACGGATGCCGGAAATGGCCTCCGCCAATTCGCTCTGGCCGTTGCCGGCAATGCCGGCGACTCCCACGATCTCGCCGGCGCGCACCTCGAAACCGACTCCGTCCACCATGCGTTTGCCCCGCGAGTCGGTGACCCGCAGTTCCTCCACGGACAGCACCGCCGCGCCGGGTTTGCCCCGTGCGCTGGGCGGCCGCTCGCGGGGCAGCGTCTTGCCCACAATCAGTTCGGCCAGTTCGTGCTCGTCCACCGCCGAGACCGGCTTTTCCGCCACCAGCCGGCCGCCGCGCAAGACCGAGACCCGGTCCGCGACGGCCAACACTTCCGACAGGTGGTGAGAGATCAGGA
Source organism: Bifidobacteriaceae bacterium (assembly GCA_031281585.1). Taxonomy (NCBI): domain Bacteria; kingdom Bacillati; phylum Actinomycetota; class Actinomycetes; order Bifidobacteriales; family Bifidobacteriaceae; species Bifidobacteriaceae bacterium. The sequence continues at coordinate 15,435 of JAITFE010000003.1, forward strand.
CAATCCCCAGCCCGGCCGCGACAAATCGGCGCAGCGTCAGGAACAACGCCTCGACCTCTTGCGGGGCCAGCACGGCGGTGGGCTCGTCCAGCACCAGGATCTTTACCTCCTGGCTCAGCGCCCGGAGGATTTCGACCCGCTGCCGGGCGCCGATCGAGAGCGAGGAGACCAGCGCCTCCGGGTCCGCCTCCATGCCATGGCGCTCGGCCAGAGCCCGAACCTCGCGGCGCTGGGCGCCCCGCCGGGTCAACACGCCGCCGGCGGTCCTTTCCCGGCCCATGAACACGTTGTCGGCCACGGTCAGCGACCCGATCAGCTTGAAGTGCTGGTGGACCATGCCCACGCCGTGGGCGATGGCGGCTTTGGGGCCGCCCACCGCCACCTCCCGGCCGGCGATCTTGATCTTGCCGGAATCTGGCCGGCAAAGGCCGAACAAGCAGTTCATCAGCGTGGATTTGCCCGCCCCGTTCTCACCCAAGAGCGCGTGGACTTCTCCGGCGCGCACGCGCAGACTGACGTTGTCGACCGCCCGCAGCGAGCCAAACGTCTTGGAGATGCCTTCCATTGAGAGCAACGGCTCTGATTGGATGTCCATCTTGGCTTGCCTTCAGTTCGTTCCGACCGGCTTTGCTCAGAGCACGGACGCCGGCTTGACCGAGCCGTCCTTGACCCTGTCGACCCATTCGCCAATGGAGGCCTTCGCCTCGCCCGGCACCAGCGCGTCGTTGAAGACGAATCCGACCCCGTTGTTGGCCAGGTTGCCGACGCGGGTCTGCCCCATTTCCAGCTTGCCTTCGGTCCAGTCCCGGATCGCGGCGAACAAGGTCTCGTCGACCGACTTGATCGCGCTGCCCACAATGGTGTCCGGGTAAAGATCGTTCTGGTCGGAGTCCTGGCCGATGGCGTAACCGTTGGCGTCGTCAACGGCTTGGAGAATGCCCAGGCCAGCCGGCCCCGCGAAGTGGTAGACCACGTCCGCGCCGTCCTTGACCATGGCGCTGGCCGTGTCGTAGCCCTTCTGCGGGTTGACGAAGTCGCCCGTGAAGCGGAGGTCCACCTCAATGGATGGGTCGACGGCCTTGACGCCGTCCTCGAATCCGGCGGCGAAGTCGCGGCCCACCGGGATATCCGTGCCGCCGATCATCCCCACCCGCTTGGTGCCTTGCGCCCTGGGGAACTGGTCCGGGTTGAGGGTGATGACGGCCGCGGTCACGCCGGCTATGAACGCGCCCTCGTTTTGCGCGTACGTGATCCCGGTGACGTTGTCGCCTTGGCTGGCGGCGTCGAAAATGACGAACTTCGCCTCGGGGTAGTCGGGCGCGAGGGCCGCCAGGGTGGACGCCACCACGGTGCCGCCGGTCACGATCAGGCCGACGTCCTTCCGCTTGGCGGTGTCCCGAAGGTTGCGTTCCCAGGCGGGCGCGTCATTCGTCGACGCCTCGATGACCTGCACGTTCAAGCCCAGGTCGGCGCGGGCGCGCTCAAATCCGCGATTCGCCGAGTCGAAGAAGGACTTGTCGCCCAACTGCCCCGACAGGGGCGCCACCACGGTTTGGTCTCTGGACGGCTCGGCGGATTCTTGGCCGGTTGCGTCTTTCGGGTCGGCGCACGCTGTGGCGCCCAGCGCCACCGCCAATGCGAGGCCGGCGGCGAGCGCGACGTTGCGCTTGATGGTCCGGTGGTGAGTCATGGTTCACTGCTCCTGTTCTGTGCGACCGGCCGAAACGCTCGGCCGGTCCTGATCGGGTTGGGTTGGCGGGTAGGCGGGGCCCGCGGCCGCGATGCCGCTGGCCGCTCCTATCCCGGGTGCTGGGTCTATGTGGGCGACGGCTCCGCCGTCGGCGCCTGGCCGGCGCGCTGGCCTCCCAGCGTCTGGCAACCGCACGACTCGCGTATCACCAGTTCGCAGGGGAGGGCCGCGCGGGCCGGCGGGTCGCCGCCCAGGAGCGCGTCCAACGCGCGCCGGGCGATCGCCGCGATCGGTTGGCTGACCGTGGTCAGCGGCGGCACGGTGTAGCCGAGGTCCTCAACGCCGTCGAACGAGACCAACGCCATCTGGTCCGGGATGACGACCCCGGCCTGAGCGGCGCCGAAGAGGACCCCGGTGGCTTGCATGTCGCTGGACGTGAACACGGCCCGTGGCGGGCGTCCGCCGCGCCGCGCGAGCAGGCGGTTGAACGCCTCCAGGCCCCCCTCGGGCGTGAACGGCGCGCGTTCCACCTCCACCGCGTCGGGGTCTTGTTGGCCCGGCGGACGGGCGTCCGCCTGGGCGTCCAGAGCGTCCAAGCCGTCCAAGGCCTCCAGAGCGTCCAGCGCCCCGGCCAGCCGGGTTTCGGCCACGGTTATCCCTGGCGGGCCCGCGATGATCGCGGGCGCCCCGTGGCCGTGCGCCAAGAGGTGTTCCACTCCCAGGCGGGCGCCCGCGCGGTGGTCGGAGGAGATGACGGGATACCAGGCGTCCAGCGGGGCGCGGTCGACGCAGACCACCCGCAAGCCTGCCGCCTGGTCAAGGACGTCCAAACTGGTCGCGTCGTCAACCACGCTCATCAAGATGCCGTCCACTTGGCGGTCTATGAAGCTTTCCAGGTGGCGCCGCTCGCGGTCCCTCGAGTTGGCGGAGTTGCCCAGCATCACCACATGGCCGCGTTCGAAGGCGAGGTCTTCGAATTCGCTCGCCAGCCGCGCGAAGAACGGGTTGGAGTTGTCCGGCACGATCAGGCCGATGGCCTGTGTGCGCCGGGTCTTGAGGGCGCGGGCGGTGACATTGGGGCGGTAGCCCAGTTCCTCGATCGCCCGAAGGACGCGGCCCCTGGCCGCGTCCGAGACGGGGCGCGGGCCGTTGTTCATGACGTAGGAGACCACGGCGGGCGAGGTCCCGGCCAGCCGCGCGACGTCGTTGCGGGTCGGGGCGGCCATGTCAGGCGCCCTCTGCCATCGCGGAGGCGAACTGGACGGCCACCGAATTGGCGCAGCCGGATGCTACCCGCGCGGAGCTGATCAGCGCCCACGCGCTTGGCCGTCCGTGGCACCCGCGCCGGAACGGCGGCATGCCGCCACGGCTGGCCGGCCCAGCCGCTGGGAGGCGGCGAACGGGTGCGTTTCCGGGTTCCCACGTCGTTGGGGTCACGAGCTCCATCGCTTTCTACTCGAGTTGTCTACACGAGTTGCGTAACAATCTATCCGTCGGCGGCGGCCATGTCCTGGGGCTTTTGCCCCAAGTCCGGCCAAGAGATTTCGCCTCCGC
>JAITFE010000004.1 GCA_031281585.1 Bifidobacteriaceae bacterium
TGTATGTGCCGGGTTCGGCGCAGGTGGTGTCGGTGGTGTTTGTGGATGACGACGCCGCCGGGGCGGTGGTGTCCCCGGTTCCGGGGACGCCCGCGGTGTTGACGGGCGCCCGGTTGTCGCCGGTCGGGTTCGGGGAGGGGGACGCTTTGGCCGGTGTGCCGGAGGGTTACGTGTTCAGCTCGTTGGAGAATGTGGGGTTCTTTGACGACGACGATTCGCGGGATCAGGTGATCGTGGTGCATTTGGTTCACCATCACACGGTGTCGACTATCACGGTGGTGCGGACGGTTCAGTACACGGGGGCTGGCGAGGGGACTCCCGTGCCGGTGGCTCAGGAGGTGTTGTGGTTTGTGGACACGGACGACGTGACTGGTGTGAGCGTGTATTGGTCGTCTGAGGGTTATCCGGAGGTGCCGACTCCTGGCGTCGAGGGTCACGTCCCGGACCGGGACCTGGTCGAGGGGACCGGCCCGGTCGGGTCCACGACCGTGCCGCCGACGGACACGGTCGAGGTGGTCGAGTACGAACCCGAACCAGAACCCGAACCAACACCCACCCCAACCCCAACACCAACGCCAACGCCGTCTCCAAGCGGTTCGGCGCCGGGTCCCGTGCCGTCCGCCTCGCCGCCGGCTTTGCCGATCACCGGTTCTGCGGGAGCGGGCGGGCTGGTTGCCGCGGCGGTGTTGCTGCTGGGGCTGGGCGCCGTGTTGGTGCGCTTTGGGCGGGCCAAGCGACACAGGGAGCCAAGCCTCGGATGACTAAGACGGCTTAGCCAACGGGCCGGGGCGGTTCGGTGATTCCATCAGCGGTGCCGCCCCAGCCCACGACCATTTGAAGGTGCCACGATTATGCGCTTTTCCACTTTGTCCCCAATTCGCAAATCCGGCAGGAATCACGCAGGGCGCGGGCAGGGCCCGTTGGCGCGGTGGCTCCTGCGCGGCGGCGCGGTCGTGGTCGCGGCGACGCTCGGTCTAGCCGCAGTCCTGCTGCCCGCGCAGGACAGTTCGGCGTTGGCGACCACGTTCCTGCTGAGGAAGAAAACGTTCGGCCCGAACGAGGAGATCGTGATCCTCTCCGGCCAGCTCAGCGAGGGCTGCGACGGGATCATAAGGGTTTCTGACATCTATGTGGTCCCCACCGGCACCGTTTCGCCAGGCGACAACATTAAGAAGAAGGACCCATCCGGCACGCCTAACCTGATCACCGCGACGTTGATGGGGCGCGGGTTCGCGTACGAGACGATTGGCTACACCGAGCCCGCCGGGAAAATCAGGCCCGGCGTTTACGACATCATTGAGGACGTCTGCCTGGACGAGGATTTCAACGACGGCGACACGATCCTTCGCCGCGCGTTTGAGGTCACGGGGGTGGATCCGTTGAACCCGCCTTCAGTCGCCAGCGAACTGGCCATCAAGAAGATCAAAGCGGAGGCGGCCAAAGAGGCCGACCGCTATGACGACACCATGTCATCCTTTGGCTGGGACTACTTCTGGCTGCTGTTTGGCAAGGTGGCCCCGTCCAGCAGTCCACGGCAAGTGTTAGAGCCCCTGTTCGACAGCCTTGTCTGCGTAGACGACCTGATCGGTGACCTGGTGGCCGATTGCGAAGACCTGATCAGCCAAGGGATGGACCAAGTGCCTGGGCCGCCGAGCTTCAGGGAGACCGCCGAAGCCGTAGGGATCTTCCATTCCAGGGTGTACCGAGGAATCGCGGCGGATCCGCCGGACTCCGCCTACGCCGAGCCGGTGGTTTTGGGGCAGGCACCAGACCTCGGGTCGGGTGAGGGCACCGAATCGCGAAGAGCCGCCCAAGAACTGCTCCACGCGGTCTGGGCCGAAGGTCTGGCGGCAGAGGCGTTCTTACACGCTTTGGAGAAGTACCAAGGCGCCCAGGAAGCACGGGACCCCGCGGCGGCGGTGGCACAGGCCAAGGCGGCGTCAGCCTACGCGCGCCAGGCCGCCGCCGGGCTGGAGGCCCAGGCGGATGCGCGCCAGAAACTGTTGGCGCTGGAGCCCTTGCCGAATGGGTTGCTGAATCCGACCACCGCCGCCGGCCTGGCGGAGATCCACCAGCGGTTGAAGGGCGGCGGTTCGCTCACCGCCGCCGAGGTTGCGGTCTTGGAGGGCTACGGTTTGAACGAGGCCGACCGCCAGGTCTTTGTGCAGGCGGTCATCGACGAAGAGGTTCTGGCCGCCCCTTACGTGTCCTTGGCGGACCTCGACGCGCAAGCCTCGGCCGCCGCGGCCACATTGGCTCCGGCTCTTGAGGAGGTGGCGACCCTGTTCGACGGGATCGTCTCCCAGCTGGAGACGGCCATGGCGAGCGCGAGTTTGAGCGGGTACCCGGCGGTGGCCCTCAGCGGGTCGGCGGCGGGGGAGGTCGGGTCTTCGGTGACGGTGACGGCATCGACGGGTTCGGGTAACACGGTGGCGTGGGACACGGACGCGGACGGGGACTTTGACGACGGGACGGGGGCGACGGCATCGGCGGCGCTGACCCACCTGGGGCCAAACGCGGTCGGGGCGTTGGCGACGGACGCGTCCGGGCGCCAGACGGTCGCGTACCACCTGGTGGCGGCCGCGTACCCGGCCAGCCACCCGACAGTCGTATCCGCCAATCCGGCGGTCGGGACGGCGGTGGAAGTTGACCAGGGCGCGGTGGCGGCCTTCGAAATCACACCCGGCCACACGGCCGGCCTGCCCGTCACGGTGACCTGGTACGTGGGCGGCCAAGCGGCCGGCACCGGCAACCGCGTGGAGGTGACCGGCAGCTCCGCGAAGCCGATCCAATACGTCGAGGCGGAGCTGACCGACACCAACGGCGTGACCGAATGGGTCGTGTGGGAGGCGTGGACCCCGGCCGCGCAGGGCGCGCCCGGGCTGACTGCGGGGTTCCGGTCGGAGGCGTCGACCGGGCTGGTTGACGTGGCGTGGGACCGTGCGGGCGGATCGATCGCGGCGGTGTCGAGTGTCTACGGGACATCCCAGAATTCCGCCGCGAGCAACGCGATCAACTCCTATTACGCCTGGTCCTGGTCGACCGGTCAGAACCAAACCACGAACCAGTGGATAACCATTGATTTGGGCGCCGATTGGGAAATCGCCGAAGTCCGGGTCACCCCGCACTCCAGCGGGAACTATCTGCCGGACAGCGTGGAGCTGTCGGTTGGTGACAACCCGCAAGGTCCGTTCACGCCGTTTGCGGGCGGGTCGTTCGGCACCGGCAACGCGACCCGGACCTGGGCGGCTCCGCACGGGGTCAACGGTCGCTACCTGCGCCTGGACGTTCCCCAGGCCCAGGCCGGCGCCTCCGTGATCACACTTCGGCGAATCGAGGTCCTGACCGGACAGGTGGGCGGGGCGGAGGTCGCGTTCGCCGACGCCTCGAGCGGTGCGGCGGCTGTGACGGGTTGGGCCTGGGATTTCGGCGACGGCACCACGTCAACGGAGCAGAACCCAACCCACAAATATGCTTCCACGGGCACCTATCAGGTCTCCTTGACCGTGACGGACGCCGACGGCGGGACAGCCACCGCCACCCGGTCCCAAGTGGTGCGAGGGCAGTCCGTGAACCCCGCCGTGGCATGGCCCGCAGAACCGGACGAGCGTTTCGCCCCTGTCTTTGGGATCAACCGGGCGGAATTGTCCTCGGTGGAGATCGACTGGGGAGACGGGTCGGCCCCCACCAGCGCGGACGCTTCGTCATGGTCACCTGCGGTGCCGTTGTACAGCCCCATGCACACGTTCCCCGACAACGGGGTCTATCAGGTGACGGTGACGGGCACGGACGTGTACGGCTTGCCGATTGTGCCGGTGACAACGGCTCTGACGGTGGCGAACTGGCCGCCCGATCTTTGGATCGCGCAGGACCACGAGATTTACGCGACGCAGCTGTGGAGGCCCGCGCCGAGCGTTTACGACGTCGCGGCGGACGGGGCCACGCTGGTTTGCGAGTGGGACTACGGCGACGGGGCCACCGAGCGTGGCCTGTGCGCCGAGTCGGCGACCTGGCAGCGACACATGTATGCGCCCGGAACGTACACTGCGACCGTCACCGTGATCGACAAGGACGGCGGTCAGCGTAGCGAGTCGACCACTGTCGTGGTGAAAGACAGCCACTACGTGAACGTGTATCCGGTGGCGGGCACGGCCACTGCGGATTCGGTTGTCGTGCGGGTGAAAGTGTGGGTGTGGGAAACCTGGGCCGAGGCGGCCGGCGCCCAGGTGGAGATTGCGGTCGGATCGACTGTGGTTTCGGTGACGACCGACGCGCACGGAGTGGCCGAGGCGCGGGTTCCCCGTGTTGCCTGGACCCCGGTGACCGCCTCGGTCGTAGCCGTGCCCGGAATGCCTTTTGCCGCAGGTTCGGACAGCAATGACCTGTCAATGATCGGGCGCCCACAGGGCGATGTTGTGTTTCTGGTTGACGATTCGGGTTCCATGGCCGGCGCTATCAGCAGCGTGCGGGAGAACATCGATTTCATCGCTGGCCGGTTGGGCATCGCGTTGGATTACCAGATTGGGGTCATGCCTTTGAATTACGAGGGCTCAGGCCCGCGCATTCTGTCTGCTGCGACCGATTCCCTGCCATGGATCCGCAAGGCGGTCGGACTGCTTGACACAAATGGGAACGGCGAACTGGGCCCAGACGCGATCGTCTCGGCTTTTGACTCCAGGACTGGCCTGCGCCCGGAGGCCGCGAGCTGCCTGGTCCTGGTGGCGGATGAGCACACCCAATGGTCCGCCTACACGGTGGCGGATGCCACGCAGGCTTTGGCGGACAACGACGCGACACTGTTCTCGATCGTGCCGACGGCGGCTAGCGCTGGCAACCAGGAGTACCGGGACATGGCGATCGGTTCCGGTGGGGCGGTGTTCGACTTCACCGATTTCGTCCGAAATCCCCAACCCGTGCTGAGCGCTTTGACAACACAGTGTGTGGCGTCAGTCGCTGATCGCCCGGACTTGTCGGTGACGGTGGAGGACGGTCTGAATCAGGTGGCGCAGGATGGCTCCGGGACTCACACCGTGGTGGTGTCGAATGACGGACTGGTGGGCGCGATCGGAGTTGAGTTGACGTTGGATGTTGACGGCCCGGTCAGTTTGGGTTCGGTTTCTGGTTCTGGCGTTGTGACTCCGCTGGCCGGCGGTGGCTCGCGGATCGCGTGGCCGGCGTTTGGCCTGGCGGCAGGCCAGACCGCCTCTTTCACCGTGGGTTGGTCGCCTTCGGCCGGCGCGCTGGCTGGCGACGTGGTTTCAGCGGCGGCTCAGGTGGTTGACGATGGTTCGAATGGGGCGGATCTGTCGCCCGCGAACAACTCGACTTTGGACACGACCGTGGTTGTGGCGCCGGGGACTCAGACCGTGTCGGTTGTGTATGTGGACGACGAGGCGGCGGGGGCGCCCGTGGTCCCGGCGGCCGGTGCGCGGACGGTGCTGGTCGGCCCTCGGTTGACCGCGGTTGGGTTCACCGAGGCCGAGGCGCGGGCGGGGGTTCCTTCGGGGTTTGTGTTTGTCTCGCTGGACAACGTCGCCACGTTCGACGATGACGACCAGGCGGCTCAGGTGATCACGGTGCATTTGGCGCACCACCGCACCCAGTCGTCTTTGGTCGCGACCCGCACGGTCGAGTACTTGGGCGCGGGCGCGTCGACTCCGGCGCCGGTTGTCCAGGACTTGTTGTGGTTTGTGGCGACCGACGATGTGACCGGGGTGACCACGTATTCCACGCCGGGCGGCTACCCGGAGGTCGTGTCCCCGGTGGTGCCTGGGTTCCACGCGGAACCCAGGGCGGTGCCCGCCACGGCGCCGGTCGCCTCGACGCTGGCGCGGCCGGCCGACTCGGTGGTGTCGGTGGTGTACTTGGCCGGTTCGGAGCAGTCGGTGTCGGTTGTGTACGTGGATGACGACCTGGGCGGCGGCCAGGTGGCGCCCGTTCCGGGGACCAGGACGCTGCTGGTGGGCGCCCGCTTGTCGCCGGTCGGCTTCACCGAGGCGGAGGCGCGCGCCGGCGTGCCGGAAGGGTACATGTTCTCCGCGATGGAGGGCGTGGCCGCTTTTGACGACGACGACTCCCAGGCGCAGACCATCACGGTTCATTTGGCCCACCACCACACGGTTTCAACCCTGGTTGTGACCCGGACGGTTGAGTACACGGGCGCGGGGAACGGCACCCCGCAGCCGGTGGTCCAGGAGGTCCTGTGGTTTGTGGACGCGGACGATGTGACGGGTGTGACGGTCTACTGGTCGTCTGAGGGTTACCCGGCGGTCGCGACTCCACAGGTCGAGGGGCACACCCCGGACCGGGATGTGGTGGCGGGCACCGGCCCGGTCGGTTCCACGACGGTGTTGCCGGTTGACGTGGTCGAGGTGGTCGAATACGAACCCGCCCAAGAACCGGAGCCCACACCGACTCCAACCGCGACGCCCAGTCCAACGCCCACGCCGAGCACGCCGGGTTCGACACCATCTCCGACTTCGAGTCCAACACCCATGCCGAGTTCGACGCCCGCGGGGCCAACACCGACGCCTAGTTCGACCCCGGCTCCAACGCCAACGCCGACGCCGACGTCGCACGCGGCGCCAACGCAGACGCCCACAGGAACGCCGCCCCTGGCTCCATCTCCGAGCGCTTCGGCTCCCGTGGCGGTTCCATCGGCTTCCGCGCCGCCGAGTCTGCCGATCACGGGCTCTGGCGGCGCCGGCGGCCTGGCTGCGGCAACTGCGTTCCTATTGGCGCTGGGCGCCGCGCTGGCGAACGCGGCCCGTGCCAGACGGCATCGGACGCTGGCAAACTGAGAAAACGGGAAAAACGGGGACGGTACCTGTTTCCGGCAGGCCGGAAACAGGTACCGTCCCCGTTTTTCGGCCGACAGCCAAACCGTGGTGTAGACCGAGTCGCGGTGGACCCGCCGAGAAACGTACGGCAGCCCCGAGATAAGGTAGATTGCATCTATGTAAGATGCGATCTTACTAAGATCGGTGCAATCAAGTGGAGGGCGGGCCAATGGCGTTTCGGGGCAGAGCTCCGGACCTGGCCGTGCTGGAACGGGAGTGGCAAGGCGTCGCCGCAGGTGGGGCAGCCGGCCGGGCAATCATCATGACCGGGCGTCGGCGGGTTGGGAAGTCGCGGCTGGCCGAGGAATTCGCGCGGCGGATCTCCGGGCCAAGCCTGTACTTCCAGGCCACCAAGGGGCGCGCGGCGGCGGCCGAACGGGCCGAATTGGTCGCAGCAGCCGGGTCTGCGGGATGGCCCGGATCCGGGGATGTCGCAGATCTTCCCGCTGGCGACTGGAACCAGGCCTTGCGGCTCTTGGCCATGGCATTGCCCGCAGACAGGCCCTCGTTGGTGGTTCTGGATGAAGTCCCTTGGCTGATCGCGCAGAGCCCGGATTTCGAAGGGGCTCTGCAGACCGTGTGGGACAGGCACTTGTCGGCCAAACCGGTGCTCTTGTTGTTGGTCGGCAGCGACATTTCAGTCATGTCCTCGCTGCAAGCCTATGACCACGCCTTCTTCGGCAGGGAGGCAGTCATGACGGTGGAACCGCTGACGGTGGCGGACGTTGCCGAGATGACAGGCTTGGGCGCGGCTGAGGCGATCGACGGCTGGATCACGACGGGCGGGTTCCCCGAGATCGTGGCCTCATGGCCAAAGGGGGCCACCTGGCGGGAGTTCGTGGCCGAATCCGTGGCCAACCCGCTGTCGCCGCTGTTGGCCGCAGGGCAGTTGACCGTGCTGGGGGAGTTCCCGTCGCCGTCACTGGCTCGGTCTGTGTTGGCGGCTGTGGGCGACGGGGCGCGCACCTTTAGCCACATTGCGCAAAGTGCGGGCGTGAGCGGAGCCGTGGCCTCGGGGAGCTTGAGCCCTGTCCTCAAGACCCTGGAGGACAAGCGGGTCATCGCGAGTTCCACACCCCTGTCCATGAAGCAGGGCGGGCGGGACCGCCGGTATTCCGTGTCCGATCCCTACTTGCGGTTTTGGCTGGCATTTGGCCAGGACGCGGTCAGTTTGGCTGAGCGGGGACGGCCTGATCTGGCTTTGTCCCGAGTGGAGGCGAAGTGGCCGGCTTGGCGGGGTCGCGCGGTCGAGCCGCTGGTGCGAGCGTCGCTGGAGCGCTTGCTGCCGGATGATTCTTGGCCTCAGGTGACCGCGGTGGGTGGTTGGTGGAACCGCCGGAACAACCCAGAGATTGACCTGATCGGGGCCGATCAGAAGCCCGTGGCCGGATCGATCGGCTTCGTGGGCTCGATCAAGTGGCGCGAGGACCGCCCGTTCGGTGGGCGTGACTTCGCGGCCCTGGCGCGCGACGCGACCGCAGTGCCCGGCTTCACTGACGCCACGCCCTTGGTGGCGGTGTCGCGAACAGGCGTCGAGCCAGGCATCCCTTTGGCCCAGTCGTGGACCCCGGAGCACCTGGTAGAAGCCTGGTGTCTCTGAGCAAATGGGAAATGGGGACGGTACCTATTTCCGCGGGAAATAGGTACCGTCCCCATTTCCGCCGACCGCCCCGGGTGCTTTTTCAGAGTCGGCTGTGGCGATGGCCGGCGTGAGCCAGAGGTACAGGTCCGCCGCGGAGTCCTCTGGCGGGAGTTCTAATGCCGTCGACGTGCTGCGCGCTTCCCACGCGCAGTAGGCGGTGGCCGCGTCATTGGTGGATTCGGACGGCGCTCCGTAGACGCGCCTGAGAATGGCCCTTAGGTGTTCGAAGAGGCCGCGCGCGGGCAACTCCAGCAGCGCCCGGTCCAAACTCGGATGGCGCTTCAAAGACGGCCTCTGGCTGAGTTGGCGGAAGTGCGCCATGGAGATCGCGCCAAGCCCGTCCTCCGTGAAACTCAGTTCAACCGCCCAGGGCAGCCCGTAAGCCACAACGTCGATCCAGGCGGAATCCTCCAGTTCCAAGGGCCGTTCGCCCAGGCACGACTCGGAAACCTCGGTTGGACTCATCCCCCAATCCAGCCCGAAAGAAGAAAACCCGCGCTCAAGGCCTGACCAGTCGTAAACCAGAGTCCTGGCGGCCAGCCACATGTCAAAGCGCCTCGACGGCTCAACGTATGACGGCGAATCCACTCGATCCCTAAACAACGCGACCAA
>JAITFE010000005.1 GCA_031281585.1 Bifidobacteriaceae bacterium
GGCCGCCAGCGGCCGCCCTCGCGCCAGTTGGAGCGCAGCTCCTCCAGCGAACTCCAGTAGCCGGCCGCCAGGCCGGCCGCGTACGCCGCGCCTAAGGCCGTTGTCTCAGCCACGACCGGACGCACCACGTCCACACCCAGGATGTCCGCTTGGAATTGCATGAGGAGCGAATTCTCAATCATGCCGCCGTCCACCCGCAGTTCCCTCAGCACGGCGCCATCCGCCAAAGCCGCGTCCAGCACGTCGCGGGTCTGATAAGCGGTCGCCTCCAGCGCCGCCCGCGCCAGGTGACCCTTGTTGACGTACCTGGTCAGCCCCACAATCACCCCGCGCGCATCCGTCCGCCAGTAGGGCGCGAACAAGCCCGAGAAGGCCGGCACAATGTAACAGCCCCCATTGTCCTCGACCGTCAACGCGAGGGTCTCCACCTCCGGCGCGGACCCGATCAGCCCCAGGTTGTCCCGCAGCCACTGCACCAACGAGCCGGTCACCGCGATCGAGCCCTCCAGCGCGTAGCGCGGAGCCTCCCCCGCCAACTGGTACGCCACGGTGGTGAGCAACCCCGCCCGCGAGAACACCACATCCTCACCGGTGTTGACCAGCAGGAAACAACCCGTCCCGTAGGTGTTCTTGGCCTCGCCCGGACTGAACGCGCACTGGCCAAAAGTCGCCGCCTGCTGGTCCCCCAGGATGCCGGTCACCGGCACGCCCGCCAACAGCCCGTCATCCGCGACCCGGCCGAATTCGCCCGAGGAGGGCATGATCTTAGGCAGCACGGCCTCCGGCACCCCGTAGGCGGCCGCCACAGAACCGTCCCAGGCCAGCGTCCGCAAGTCCATCAAGTTGGTCCGCGAAGCGTTCGTCACATCAGTCCGGTGGCGCCCGCCGTCCACCCCGCCCGTCAAGTTCCACAGCACCCACGTGTCGGTTGTGCCGAACAACAGTTCGCCCTGCTCGGCCCGCCGCCGCGCGTCCGGCACATGGTCCAGGACCCACGCGATCTTGGTGCCGGAGAAGTACGGATTCAGCGGCAGGCCGGTGATTTGCCGGAACCGCTCCACCCCGCCCTCGGCCGCGAGCGCGTCCACGTACCCCGCCGTCCGAGCGTCCTGCCACACAATCGCGTTATGGACCGGCCGCCCGGTTGCCTTTTCCCAGACCACGGTCGTCTCACGCTGGTTCGTGATCCCCACGGCCGCGATGTCCTTCGCCAGCAGTTCGGCCTTCGCCAGCGCCACCGCGATCACCTGCCGGGTGTTGCCCCACAGTTCGACCGGATCATGCTCCACCCAGCCCGCCTCCGGGTAGATTTGCCGGTGCTCCAGTTGCCCGGTCGACACGATCTGCCCGTCATGGTCGAAGATGATCGCCCGCGAGGACGTGGTCCCCTGGTCGATCGCCAGCACGAAGTCGCTCATCCAGCGCCGCCGCGCTTAGCGTTTTTCCCCGCACCCGATGCCGTCCGCCCGCCACCCCGGCCGCTCTCGCCCGGGCTTGCGCCCGCGTCGGCGCCGCCCGCCACCGGCGCGCCGAACCCGTCGCCGGACTCCGCGCCCGATGCCGTTCCGCCGCCATCCCCTGCGCCGTCGCCGGGGTTTGCGCCCACGTCGGCGCCAAGCCCGGCGGGCCCCGCCGGCGCATCCTCCCGTTGGCCGGTCGCGGCCAGGTCGGCCCGTTCCTGCTCTTCGGCCTTGGCTGCGGCTATTTCCGGCCCCAGGTCCTCCATGGGGGTCAGCTCTTGGGCTTGCAGGCGGGCGGCCTCCGCCTCGGCGTCCGTCGCCAGGCGCGCGGCCGCCCGCTCGGCTTCGACCCGGGCGGCGTAGCCGGCCACCTCGGCCTCTATTCGCGCCTGGTCCCAACCCAGGTGGGGCGCGACCAACCGGGCGATCACGCTGGAAGCCGCCAGGCCGGCATCGGGCACCTCGTGGTTCAAACGGGTGCGGCTCATCATCACGTCGTCCAAGTGGATGACGCCCTCGTGGGTGGCGGCGTACACCGCCTCGGCTTTCAGGTAATGCTCGCCGCCGGGGATCGGCTCGGCGAGCGACGGGTCGGAGTCGATCAAATCGGTGATGTCCGCGACCCGCGAGCCGTAGCGGCCCAGCAGATGCAGGGTCCGGGTGCGGTCCCAGCCGTAGCGGGAGGCGAGTTTGGGGGCGTTGTTGCGGACGGCATCGTACCCCTCGGCGCCCAGCAGCGGCAGGTGCTTGGTGATGGACGGCTTGGCGGCGGCGGCCCCCTTCCCCAGCGCGAAGTCGACCGCGTCCTTGGCCATGACACGGTAGGTGGTGAGCTTGCCGCCCGCGATCATGGTCAGGCCGGGCACGGGCGAGGCGACCGTGTGCTCGCGGGAGATCTTCGCGGAACTGGTGCCCTGTTTGGTGCCCGGTTGGAGCAGCGGGCGCAGGCCCGCGTAGAAACCGATCACGTCGGCTTTGCCGAGCGGCCTGGCCAGGAGCTTGTTGGCCTGCCCAAGGAGGTATTCCACGTCCGCGGATGTCGCCACCGGATGGTCGAGGGTCGCCTGGCGCCACGGGGTGTCAGTGGTGCCGATCAGCCAATAACGGTCCCACGGGATGATGAACAAGACGGACTTCTCTGTGCGGGAGATGATCCCCATCTGGCCGTCTATCCGGTCCTTCGGGACCACGATGTGCGCGCCCTTCGACGCCAGCACCTTCAGCCCCCCACCCTGGCCGGTCAACGCCTCGGTCTGCTCCGTCCACACCCCGGTCGCGCCGATCACGTGCTTGGCTTTGACTCGGACGCTGCGCCCGCTGAGCAGGTCCTTGACCACCGCCCCGTCCACCTTGCCAAGCCGGTTGCGGGTGATCGCGGTCACCTCCGCCCGTGAGGCGGCATGCGCGCCGTACCGCGCGGCGGTTCGGACAAGTGTGAGGGTGAGCCGGGCGTCGTCCACCTCCGAGTCGAAATACCTCACCGCGCCCACCGCCGCTGACGGCTTCAAGTCGGGAAAGACCCTCCTCAGCTCGCGGCCGAAGTAATGCCTCTGGATCGGCAGGGCCCGGCGTCTGCCGGGGGTATGAGCCAACAAGTCGTACAGGCCCACGCCCGTCGCCACATACGGGCGCTCCCACACGCGGTGGGTCAGCGGGTAAAGGAACGGCACCGGTTTGACCAGGTGCGGCGCGGTCGTGGAGAGCAGCCGGTCCCGTTCCGTCAACGCCTCGTGGACCAGCTTGAAATCCAACATCAGCAGGTACCGCAACCCGCCGTGCGCCAGTTTGCTGGACCGCGAGGAGGTCCCCGCCGCCCAATCCTGGGCCTCCACTATGCCTGTGGTCAGCCCGCGCGTCACCGCGTCCACCGCGATCCCCGCGCCGGTCACACCCCCGCCGATCACCAACACGTCGAGTTCCCGTTCCGCCATCACGGCCAGCGCGCGTTCGCGCCCGGCGGGCGAAAGAGCCGAATGATCCATTTGATGCCTCGCATTCCATCTCTCAAATGACCACCCCCTCCATGTTGCCATGCCGCGCGGCGAACTCTTGGGGGATCCTCTCATGCGGATCAAGCCGGGGTAGAAACGCAACCTCGCCGCCGCCGTAACCTTTGTGCTGGCGGCCGCGGGGGACGGCATCGGGCAACGCTTCGTCGCCCCAGGCGGTCCAACCTTCTTGGGGATAGCGGGCGAACAACTCCAGGTAGGGTCCGGGGGAACACGCCTCGATGATGTCGTACTGCTCATCGGGTTTGCGGGAGTGCTCGCGCTTGCGGGTCTCGATCATGTTGACCTGCGACCTGGCCGGGGCGAGCGTGCGCATCGAGCCGCGCACCCCGAACAGGATCAACTCCGTGACGTTGCGGAAATGGAAGCCGACACCCCGCCCATCCGGGCCACCGTCCTTGCGGCGCTTGGCCCACACATTGTTGGAAACGTACCGGAACCCCCACGCCTCCATCACCTTCAAGCCTTCGGGAAGCAACGCGTTCGGCACCCACAGGTAGAGGTGGGCGTCACCGGCCACCACGTTTTTCACCGGCAAGCCGCAGACCTCCTCCAGCGGAAGGGTCGAGTACCGGTCGAGACGGCGGTGCTCCGGCGCGACTTTGCCGGTGCGGTTGGCGAACCGCCATGGCGGATCCGCGAGCACGGTCTTGAAGCTGCCCTCCACACGAGGCAGCGGTGGCGGCGCCTGAACCAGGCGCAGCGGCTGGGCGGGTTGCGGGTTGTCGGAAGGCTGCACCAGCGGCTGGGGCACAGATTCATCCTAGGTGGTAAAGATCTAATTCGACCAAGTAGATCTTATCCTTGTTGCCCAGACTCGTAGCCTTCCCACGTTCGCTCGCAGACCTCTATGGCGAGCACCGGGCAGCCGCCCGCGTCCCCGCGAGACATCCTGGGCGCCGGTGACGGAGACCGCGCTTTCCTGTGGACAGCTTCAATCTGCGTGGCCCCGTCAGGTCGCGGCCTTGTTGGTTCGCCAAACGGGATCCGATGCCGTCCGGCGCGCCGTACCCGCCACCTCACCTCACGGGACCACCAGGAGGCACCGGCCCCGGGGCGCCTTGGGGAGGCGCCCCGGCCGCCGGAGCCGGTTCCCTAATGCGAGCGGGTCAGCGGGCCGCCTGCTGGGTGACGGTGACGCATGTGGTGGGTTGATGACTAGTGCTAACGCAGACCGTTCCGACCCGTGCGGGGCCCGTGTTTGGCCGGGCGACGATTGTCAAAGTGTCCTCCGTCCAACTGGTCCGCGGGCCGGCCAACAGCCAGTCCACATCTGCGGCCGCCTCCCAAGAGATGCCCCCCGCCACCGTCACAGTCGCGGTGGTGGACGCCCCCGAGGCGGACGGCGACCAACTCGTCTTCGACAACTTGACCGGGTTGGCGGCCGACGGCTGGATCACCACATGGGTGGCGCTCACCCCGCCGGACGTCACAGTGATCGTCCCGACCCTTGTCTCCCCGCTCGTATTCGCCGTCAAACTGACGGTCCTGGCCACGCCCGCAGGCTGCGAACCCGTCGGCGACAACTTCAACCAAGACGACGGCGAGGCCGACGCCGTCCACGTCCCCCCAGCCGGGAACACCGGCGCCAACACGAAGGACTCTGCGCCGTCGCCATCCGGATTCCCGAACACCGTCGACTCCGGCAAAGAGAACCTAGCCGGCCCGGCGGCCTGCGTCACCTTCAAAGTCTTGGTCACCGGACCGGCCGTGAACGTCAGCGTCGCCGTCCTGGCGGAGGCGGTCGGGTTCGCCCTGACCCACACAAGCGAGCCGGGGCTGACCATGGTGTCCATTTCCAGGCTCCTATAAGCCTCCAACCATTTTTGATCCGAGGACACCTGCCATTCCTCCTGGTTCGTGGTGACACCCACGACGATCGCGTTCTCCGTGGCTGACGGCGCCCAGGTCGTCTTCGACAGCGACAGCGACGGGTTGGGGGCCGCCGCTTGGGTGACCGCGATGGTCTTGGACACCTCCCCCGCCCGCAGGGTGATCGTCGCCGTCCGCTTCGGGCCCGTGTTCGCCTGAGCCGCCCAGATCATCGTCTCCCCCGTCACACCCGACTCCGGCATCACAACCACCCAATCGGCGTCCACCTCCGCCGTCCACAACGCCTGGTTCGTCGTCACCTTCGGAGTCACAGTCGCCCCGCCCGCAGATGGGGACCAAGAAGACGACGACGCCGACACCGTCGCCGCATCCTGGGTCACCGTCAACGCCTTGACCACCGAACCCCTAGGCCCGTCCACCCGCACGCTCACCGTCCCAGACCGCTTCCCCCCGGCGTTCGCCGCCACCGCCACACTCACCTGCTCGCCGGTCACCCCGCTGGCCGGCGCCACCGCCAGCCAAGGCACGTCCGCCACCGCCGACCACGACTCCTGATTCGTCGTCACCCGCACGCCCACCAGGTCCCCGCCCGCCCCAGCCGAATAACTGCTCCTCGCCAAAGACAACGACGGCGACGGGCCCTGACCCTGCGACACCGAAACCGTCTTGACCATCTCCCCCGCCGTCACAACCACCGTCGCCGACCGCGCCTCCCCGAGATTCCTCCCCGCCGAGACCAACACACTCCCGCCAGCGGCCCCCGAAGGCGTCACCGACAACCACCCCGCATCCGAAACCGCCGACCAAACCGGGAAACTGCTCGTCACACGCACAGCCGCCTCAGCCCCCGACGCCGAAGCCGACCACGAAGACCTAGACAAACCCAAACTCCCAGCCACCTGGGTCACCGCCAACTCCCGGACCAAACCCCCAGCCTCAAACCGCACAACCCCGGCCCTCGCCGAATCCCCCGGATTCGGCTCCGCCACAACCAGCGCCGACGCACCCGAACCACCCGACGAAGGCGCCACCGACAACCAACCCGGCGCGCTGCTCGACCAGGCCTCCTGATCCGTCGACACAGCCACCGCAGCCGAACCACCCCCCGCCGGCGCAGCCCAACCCGACCTCGACAACGACAAAACCGGCGCCGCCGCCTGCCTGATCGGCAATTCCGCCCGCGCCGTGCCGGAAGTGATCACAATCACACCGGACCGGGCGACGCTGTACTCATTGGGCGGCACCCAAATGTTGACGTGTGCGGGAGCCGACCCCCCAATGATCACCATTCCAACCCACAGCGGGGCGCTCTCCATGAGCCAATGCTCATAATTGGTGGTCGTTATCGACAGAGTGCCGGACCAACCTCCCCAGGGCAAGTCCAACGATGTCGGCGACAATGTGACCGACGATGCCTCCGCCGGCGCGACTGCGGGCGCCTGCGCAGCGAGGACCGGCGATGACTGCGGGCTGACCGGCTCTGCTGCCTGCGCGCCAAGGGGCGACACCGACCAAGCCAACCCAGCAGCAAACACGAAAGACGCGAAAGTGCTGGTAAACGAACCTAATGATCTAGAGGGAACAGGGGCGAAAGGCGATCTGAAAGCCATTGTGGTTTCCTTATGTCTAGTTTCCGGGCAGACGTAGAAGAACAACCACGCGTCAAGCAAGGGCCAGCCTGGTTTGCGGGCGTTCTGGGCTAAGAACCCTATTAGAAAGTCGCCATTTGGGGGCGTTTCGACGGGCGGCAGGGAAGGCGAAGGAATCGCTTTGACATAATTGGCGCCACGGCGCGCGATATCCGACAAAAGACGGCCCGC
>JAITFE010000006.1 GCA_031281585.1 Bifidobacteriaceae bacterium
CTACCGGCGGGTGGGCTCCAGCCAGTCCGTTTGGTAGCCGGCCGGGATGATCCGGGTCGGGTTGATGTGCGGGTGGGTCAGGAAGTAGTGGCGTTTGATGTGGTCGAACTTGGTGGTCGATCCGAACGCGGGCTGCTGGTATAGGAAGCGGGCGTAGTCCCATAGGTTTGGGTAGTCCACCAGGCGCCGGATGTTGGCCTTGAAGTGGGTGGCGTAGACCGCGTCGAACCGGGCCAAGGTTGGGTACAGGCGGATGTCCGCCTCGGTCAGCGCTTCTCCCAGCAGGTGGGTCCGCGAGCCCAGAAGCCGCTCCAGCCAGTCCAGCGACTCGAACAATTCCGCCACCGCCAAGTCGTAGGCGGACTGCCGCCGCGCGAACCCGCACCTGTACACACCGTTGTTGACGGTTCGGTAGACCCGTTCGTTGATCGAGTCGATCTCCTCCCGCAGCCGCTCCGGATACAGGTCGAGCCCCGGATTCTGCGCCCAGGCGTTGAAGCGCGAGCCCAGGTCAAGAGAAATGTCCGGGAAGTTGTTCGACACGATCCGCCGGCTTTTCAAATCCCACAGCACCGGCACTGAAATGTGGCCGGGGTATCCCGGCTCGGTCGCGTCATACGCCTCGCGCAGCAAAGTGAACCCGTTGTACGGGTCGAGCGTCAGGTCCGGCCCCGGACGGAAAGCCCAGCCGCGCCCGTCCCGCACCGGGTCCACCACGCCGAGCCCGATCACGTCCCCGAGTCCCTTCAACTCCCTCACGATGAGCTGCCGGTGTGCCCACGGGCAGGCGTAGGACGCGTACAGCACATAGCGGCCGGGGGCGGGCTCGAATTCGCCCCCGGCCGCTATGCGGCCCTGGAAGGGATAGGCGGCGCGCCGAAACGCGCCGTCGTCGTTTCCCGGACCGGGGCGCTTCGCCCATCCGCCGGAGTCACCGAACTCTTCGAAGTCCACCGGGCTCGCCTCGCTCGGGCTGGCGGCCGGATCCGGCGTCCAGCCGGTCGGCGCGGCCATTCAGAGTCTCCTCGCGGACGCGGCGCCCACGCCGGCTGGTTGGTCGGCCGGGCCCGCGCCCGCGATCCGGCCGGAGCCGGGAATGGAAAGGGCGGCCGGGATGGACGCGGCGCCCACGCCGGCCGGTTGGTCGGCCGGGTCCACACCCGCGATCCGGCCGGAGCCGGGACTGGAAAGGGCGGTCGGGCCGGAAACGGTCGCAGCATGGGACAACAGCTTGTCGAAGTCGTAGACCGTGCGGTCGGCGGTCAGGGAGACGCGGGAGATGAACTGGCGGCCGCGTTCCGTCTTGGGGGCGCCGAAGACTTCCTGCGGGGTGCCCTGCTCAATGATTTCGCCCTCGTGCAGCAAGACGACCTGGTCGGCTATCTCATACACAAAGTTCATCTCATGCGAGACGATCACCATGGTGCGGCCCTCCCGCGCCACCTCCCGGATGACCTCCAAGACCTCCGCGATCATCTCCGGGTCGAGTGCGGACGTCGGTTCGTCCAGCAGCATGACCTTGGGATTCAGAGCCAAGGAGCGCGCGATCGCCACCCTTTGCTGCTGGCCGCCGCTCAACTGGTTTGGGAAATGGTCCACCCGGTCGCTCAAACCCACGCGGTCCAGCAGCTCCAAGGCCTGGGCGCGCGCCTGCGCCTTCGGCACTTTGCGGACCGTGGTCAACCCCTCGGTGACGTTCTCCAGCGCCGTCTTGAACTTGAACAGGTGGAACAACTGGAAGACCATCGCGGTATGGCGGCGCATGTACTGGATGTCGTCCTTGGTCGCCTGGGCGGCGTCAAAGGAACGGCCGTCCAGCGTGATGGCGCCCGCGTCCGGCGTTTCCAGGAAATCCACGCAGCGCAGAATGGTCGACTTGCCGGAACCGGAAACCCCGATGATCGCGACCACCGAGCCCTCCGGGACCTCAAGGTCCACACCCTTCAGGACTTCAATGTGGCCGAAGCTCTTGTGTAGGCCGGTCAGTTTCAACATGGGGCTCACCGCCTTGCTTTCTTGGTTCTGCGGGCTCGATTGGGAGTATTGGCAGCGGCAGCCTGGACGGCGTCCGAGGCCGGCCCGGAGGCCGAAGGCGAGCCGTCGCCCGAAGCCCGGCTGGGCGAAGCCGGGCCGGAGCCTGAAACCGGCGGGGAGGTCGAACGGGCGCCCACTCCCGCCGGTTCGGGGACGGCCGCTTCGCGGCGGGCGCGCACTCGGGCGGGCTTGGCGCCGTTGTTGCGCAGCGGTTTGCGTTGGCCCGCGCCCTCGACCGGTTGGACGCCGCGCTGGTCGCGGGCCAGTTTGCGTTCCGCGAGGAGCAGCAGTCGGGACGCTATCAACGTGATGATCCAATAGATGATGGCCAGCGAGACGTACATCTCGAAGTAGCGGTAGTCGCGGCCCGCGATCAGCCGGGCGGCGGCGGTCATCTCGATGACGCCGCAGACGAACACCAGCGAGGTGTTCTTGATCATGTTGATGAACCCGTTGCCCAAGGTGGGCAGAGCCACCACGGCCGCCTCCGGAATGATGATCCGCCAAAGCGTCTGCCCGGAGGTCATGCCGATCGAGTGGGCGGCCTCGATCTGCCCCCTGTCCACTGACAAGATGGCGGCGCGGATCGACTCGGACGAGTAGGCTGCGTCGTTCAAAGCCAAGGCGACCAGCGCGAACATGATGGGCGGAATGCCGTTCACGTTGAAATCCCAGCCGAGCTTGTCGTCCAGGTAAGTCAAGAAGAACGGGATGCCGTAGTAGGTGGTGTAAAGCTGGACAATGATGGGCGTGCCGCGGGTGAAGGACACGTAGAAGTCCGCCAACGGCTTGAGCACCTTGGTCCGCTTGATCTTCACCCAAGCCACCAAGAACCCGATCAGGAGGCTGACCAGCGTTGCAACCAACGCGATGAGCAGCGAGATCGGCAAGTACCTCAGGATCTCCGGGATCTTCGCGAAGACCATCCAGAAGTCGAAAAGCATGATCGGTTTCTCCTGTCAGCAACCGGCCGTCAGCAACCGGGTGTCAACCCGCCGCCGCCCGCCGCCGGCCGCTCACGGCCTGGTCGTCCTCAGCGGCCCGTCATGTCGAAGCCGAAATACTTCTCCGACAATTCGACCAATTTGCCGCTCTTCGCCAGTTCCAGGATCGCCTCGTCGACCCGGTCCGCCAGCTTCTGGCCCTCCTCGTTCTTCTGGAAGATGAACCAGCCGAACGGATCCTGGATCTCCTGGGTCTGCTCCTGGCTCAGTTGGACGTACTCCAACTTGCCGTCCAGATCGGAGTATTCGGCAATGTAGTTGTCGTACATCGGAATTTCCAGGAAGGTGAAGTCGATCACCTCTTCGCTGAGGTCCACCAGCTGCTTGACCTCTTCTGCGGCGGTGTAAACCGTCTCGATCGGGTTGTCGGGGTTCTTCTCGTTGAAGGACTCGAAGAACAACTGGGCAAAGCCGCCGGTGTCCGTGGTGTAGGTCTTCTTGCCGCCCAAGTCCTCCAAGGTCTTGATGTTCTTCGGGTTGCCCTTCGGCACCACTATGACCGTCCAGTTGTACACGTAGGGCTCCTTGCCGAACAGGTACTTCTCCTCCCGCTCCGGCTTCTTCGTGATGTTGTTGTCGCCCATTTGGTAACGGCCCGAATCGATCCCGGAGAAGATGGAGGGGAACTCCGTCACCTCGTACTCGAAGGTGTATTCGGGCAGATACTCGTCAATTGCCTGAACCACCTCATAGTCGTAGCCGGTCAACTGGTTGTTCTCGTCCTGCCAAAGATACGGCTTGGGGCCCGCGCCGGTCCCTATCAGGACTTTTTGCACCTTGACGTCCGGCGACGAGTCGCCGTCGCCGCCGGTCCCGGAGCCGCTGTCCGATCCGTCGCCGCAAGCCGTCAGCAAAGCCGCTCCGGCCAGCAACGCCACCGACGTGGTCAGGTATTTCTTGGGGGATTTCATGGTGTGTCCTTTCTTGGCGGCCGCCCGGCGGGGGCCGTGTTTCTGGGGCCAGAACTGAAGCGTCAGACGAATCGCCAATGGTCGGCGGTGCCGCCCGCGCCGGGGCCGGAGTAGAGCGGAGAGCCGACGAGTCCCGTCCGGTCGACCGGCTCGGACCAGTGGGCCGCCACCTCCGCCGGGGGCCGGAGCTTGTAGCCGGGGGCGGAGAAGCCGCCGCTGGGCAAGTACTCCCCGCTGGGGCCGGTGCCCCAACCGAGGAAGTACCGCTCGGCATCGTCCGTGAAACCCTGCTGGAACAGGTCGCGGGCGTAATCCCACAGGTGCGGGAAATCCCAAATCTGCCTGGTGGCGTCCTCGCCGAACTGAACGGCCAACGCCGGGCGGTAGGAGCGCTCGAAGCTCGACAGGGTCTGGAACAGGCGCACGTCCGAATCCGTCAGGCGCGGCCCGAACAGGTAGCGCCGCGAGGCCAGCCGGAAGTTCAAATCGCCCAGCCGGGCGTAGAACACGTCGAAGGCGGCCTTGGCCGCGTCCGGGTTGCGGGCGAAGATGACCTTGTAGGTGCCGTTGTTGACGTCGTCGAAGATCTGCTGGTTGAGCAGGTCGATCGCGCCCCGCAAGTCCTCCGGGTACAGGTCCGGCGCGCCGGGCTTGTGGTGGGCCGCCCATGCGACCTCCCAGTCGTGGGGGAGCACGTGGTAGTCGTTGGACACCACCTTGCCGGTCTGCCCGTCGATCACGGTGGGCGAGGTCCCGCGCCCCTGGAAGCCCGGATCGGTGCGCCGGTAGAAGTCGTTCAGGTGATCTGTGCCGAACCGCTCGCGGATGTCGTTGCCGGCCTGGGCGATCACCCAGCCGTTCTCATCCTTGCCGGTCAGGTGGTAGAACGGCACCGCCTCCTCCAGCCCCAGCAGTCTGAGGATGATGTGCTGGCGCCGCGCCCACCCGCAGCCGAGCGAGCCCAGGATGAAGTAGCGGCCCGGCTCGACGGGCGCCTGTCCCGGTTCGGGGCCGAACCGCTGGCTGAACCAGTTGCGTTGGCGCAGGAAGGTGCCGTCTTCGGTGTGCTCGGGCGTCTGTTGGCGCGTCAGCGGCTCCACGAAGGGACGGTTTTGGAGGTTTTGCTCCAGGTCGGAAGTGATGGTCATGTTGGTTTTCCTTTGGGGGTTTGGGCCGTTGGACGATGCCGCCCAGCCGGGTGTTGTTGTCAGGTCTGGTTGCGCTTTTCGCGTGTTTCGCGCCGTTCGCGTGGGTTATTTGGGCC
>JAITFE010000007.1 GCA_031281585.1 Bifidobacteriaceae bacterium
CCCGGCCTGAACTTCCAAATCACCCGGACCCTGACAGCCGGGGAAACCTACCACCTCGCCATCCGCCCCTCCAACCAAACCCAAACCAACACCAACCCCGGCCCCTACACCAGCACCGCCACCCACACATAAACCCACAACCCCCGCCCCGCCCCGGCAACCACACCACCGGGGCGGGGTCCCGGAGCGTTGCCGCCACACGGTAGACCATCGGCGTCCCGCGCCCTTCGTCGTTCATGACGGCGGGAGCGTTTGGGGTACCTCTACTACTCCAGGTCGAGGAGGGCGGCCGCCATGCCCAGCTCGAGCGCGCGGGCGAACTGCGTCTCACGCTCAGCGGCGGTCATGTCTTGGCCGTCCGCCACCAGGTGGTCGGAGACGGTGAGGACCGCGAGCGCGGCCTTGCCCTCGGCGGCGGCAACGCCGTAGAGGCCCGCGGCCTCCATCTCCACCCCCAGGACGCGGTGCGCGGCGAGCGCCTCCAGCGCGCCTGGCACTTTGAAGTAGAAGTGGTCTTCGCTGACCACCGTTCCCACCTTGACCCGCGGGTCGCCCAAGGCGGCTCCAACGGCGGCGGCCGCGAGTCGGAAGTCCGCCACGGCCGAGAAGTGGACGGACGGAATGCGGTTTTCGTTCATGGCGCTGGTGGTGTGGGCGCCGAGGGCGATCAACACGTCGCCACGAGCGACCCCTGGCGCTATCCCGCCTGCGGTGCCCACCCGGACGATCCGCTCAACGCCGTAGAACCGGTACAGCTCGGTCGCGTAGATGGCGATCGACGGCATGCCCATCCCGCTCGCCATGATGGACAGCGGGCGGCCGTCATAGGTGCCGGTGTATGCGCGGATGCCCCGCACGTCGGACACAACTCTCGACTGGTCCAGCACAGCCTCCGCCATGCGGTCGGCCCGGTACGGGTCGCCGGGCATGATGACCGCCGGGGCGAAATCGCCCGGCTCCGCGCTGATATGTGGTGTGCTCATAAGCCCACCCTAGTTGGCTGGCGCGGAGCCGGGGCGAGCTAGGACTTCTTGGCCAACAGGTCGCGGATCTCGGTCAGGAGCTCGTCTGTTGTGGGCGGGGCCGGCTCCGCGTCCTTGGTCAGCTTGTCCTTCAGCAACTGGTAGGGCCGCACAATCCCGAAGTACAGCACCGCGGAAACGATCACAAAGGAAACCAACGCCGTCAGGAAGTTGCCCACGTTGATCGAGCCGATCTTGACCGTGCCGAAGTCCGGATTGCCGCCCACCAGACCGATCAAGTCCATGATGATCTTGGTGAAGTCCTTCACAACCGCGCCAAAAGAGGCGCCCAGAATGAACGCGACCGCCAAATCGATCAAGTTGCCGCGCATGAGGAAATCTCTGAAACCCTTCATGGGTCTTCAAGTTACTCTCGCTTGGCTCTGTCCCGGCACGCGGGCCAGGCGAGTCCTATGAGTTGGCCGCATTGGCCGGAGGCGTGGGGCGAGTGTGGGGCTGCCGGTGCGTCACATCGCGGTGACGCCTCCCTGCGCCGCCTTGGAATCGTGCGCCTCCTGGCCACCAACCCACCAGGCGGTCAGCCGATTTCCCGCTCGAAGACCTCCCAGAAGCGGTCCCGCAGCCGGTTGCGGATCCCGTCCGAGAGGTCGTAGTCGTTCAGCCGGTGGGCCAGGTCCAGCAGCAGCGCGCGGTCCACCTCGCGCGGGATTGAGCGCCGGTCTTTCAGCGCCCCGGCCAATTCCTCCGGCGCGGCGCTGCCCATGAACGATTTGACGACGCCAGAGACCACCGAATCGATTGCCTCGCGGACCTGCGTCTCTTCGAAAGCGTATTCGGGGGCGACAGTCGGCTTGGAGCCCGTCTCCGAACGGTACGCCAGCGCAGACTCGGCGCCGCGTTGCAGGGGCAGGGCGCTGGCGATCAGGGGGGCGGTCACACCAGGGCCGGGCTTAGGCGTCGGCAAAGCTGGCAACGCGGGCGACTGCCGGGGTGTGGATGGGTGGCCTGGCCGGGGGCCAGGCCGGGGTATAACGTGCTGGGACATCACCGCCGGAGTGCGCGTCACGGCTTTGTCGAGCCCTTCGGGCTTGACGAGTTCGACGCCGTCAGACGCTCGTTGCAGGTGTTCGGAAACGCCGTGCGGATGGCCCTGCCTGTCTGGAATGGCCAGCACTATTACTTGGACGCCGTGGTTCTGGGCCTCCTCCACCGCCTCCGTCAGGTCGTCGTCGCCGGAGACCAGGAAGATGAAGTCGACCGCGCCGTTACGCGATTGCGCCACCATGTCCAGGCCGATCCTCAGGTCGACCCCCTTTTGTTCGCCGTTGAAGCCGACCCGTCCCAGCCTGACTTTGACCCGCGGCAGGGACCCGATCCGCTGTTGATCGGGGTCCGGCAGCGCGTTCTTGGCCGCGTCGTACCAGTTCACACGCAGGAGGGGCACACCCGCCGTCGCCTCGGCCTGGCTGGTCAGAACCGCAATCAGCTTGTCGTAGTCCACGCGGATGCCGGAGCGCAGCGAAGTCCCGGTCAACCGGGTGGCCACCGAGGCCAACAGGTAACCGGCGTCAACGTAGAGTGAGCACTGGGATCGCATTATTACAATATGATAACGGTCCGCGCGCCTTTCGGCTCCACCCCGGACGTTAACATTGCCCGATGCCGTCCGCCCGCCCCGCGTTTTCCGCCGTGGAACGCTGCCAGACATCTCCGTAGGCCTGATCCATGTCGTCCCCCCCCAACGGCGCGGCGACGACCTCAAACCCGGCGCCCCGCAGGGCTTTCCGCTGTGGGCGATTACCCCTTGCGCTGCGGGGAGGGTGACATCATAGGCTTCAAGAGCACTTTCTCCCGACCCTGATTGGAGTGCCATGTCAGCTTCGCCCAACCCGCCCCAAGGCCCCTTCGATTCCGGCCAACCTGCGGGGTTCGGCCAACCACCGGTTCAGCCCGACTACCAGCCCGGCTATCAGCCCGCGCCGCCGCAGTACGGGCAGCCGCCTGTTCAGCCCTATTACCAGCCCGGCTATCAGCCCGGCCCGCGGCCTGCGCCGCCGCAATACGGCCAGCCGGGCCAGGTCCAGTACCAATACCAGCCGCCATACCAAGCGCCAGGTCCGGAGGCGCCAAAGCGCGGATTGGCGATAGCAGCGCTGGTGCTTGGCATCTTGGCGCTGCCGCTTTCCCTCATCCCAGTGCTCGGCTTGCTTGCCTGGCCGCTGCCTGTGCTGGCCTTGATATTCGGAATCATCGCCTTGGTGGGAGCCTCCAGGCGGGGGACGGGCAAGGGCATGCCCGCCACAGCATTGGTGCTCGGCGTGCTTTCGCTGATCGGCTGCTTCCTGAGCACGTGGGTCTTCTCCGCAGCGGTGGATGAGGCCGGCAGGGAGCTTGAGGAGATTGGCGCCGACTTGTCTGGGGAGAACACCGATCAGATCCTGGCCGAGGAGATAACGGTGGAGATCGGCGAGTTCAGCGCCACCGTGGATGAATTTGGCGCGGTGACCTCTTCCCTGCCGGTGCGCGTGACCAACCGTACGAATGAGGCCGCGACCTACTGGATGTCCGTTGAGGCGGTGGATGCCGAAGGCGTCCGGATCGACGAGGACCCCTCGTGGATGGTCAACGACTTGGCGCCGGGCCAGACCGCCTCAGCCGAACTGTTCAAGTTTGTGACGGCTGACGAAGTGGAAGCCCTAAACGCGGCCGAGTTCCGGGTTTACGAGGTCTCGAAAATGTGATTCCGCAGGGCCGCCGACGGCGTCCGCGTTGCGACTCCTGACTCAGGTCCCTTCGCCAAACCAAGACTGAACCACAGTCCCGCCGCCCGCATCTACGTTTCGTTCCCGTCGCCTACACGGCGATCAAGTGGATGCCGGGGTCGACCTTTCGCAAGTCCTCCGGATCTGAGGTCACGACAGAGTGTCCCCGCTGCCTGGCATCCAAGGCGACGTGGACATCGACAATGTCGTGGTGCCCGCTTCGCCCACAAATCAAGCCGACGGCACGGGCACTGATGGCGTCCAGGGGGACCACCACCACCCCTGGGTCTCGCAGGAGCCGCGCGATGCGAGCCTGGCGCGGGCCACCCATCCAGGTCTGGGCGACCACGCCAGCGGGAATGGATAACGTCAAGCCGTTGTCCGCAGCTCGGCGAAGCAAGGCGCGAACGGACCGATCGCCCCGCTCAAGGGCCAACAGCGCCCCGCTGTCCAGGGTTAGTCCTGTCACCAGCGGCAGCCCATCACGCCAGGCCCAGTTCGCGGTCGGCCCAGGCCAGGTCATTCTCGCTGAGCGGGCCCAGTTCTCGGTCGAGATCGTCCAATAGCCGGATCAGGCTGTCCTCCTGTTCAGCCCGAGCTACCGCAGCGCTGATGAATCCCGACACCGACTTGGCCTTGCCTTGGCTAACCGCTCGTCGAATCGAGTCCACTTGTTCGTCGGGCAAGCTCACAGCTATTTTCTGAGTCATACCGAAAGCATACCGCCGGAGCGCGGGCCGCTTTGGGCGTTCGACAGAAAGCTGGCCAACCAACACCCGGCCGCGCGTCCGGTGCCGCCCGAACCGGAAGGTACCCCACGAACCTGGCCGGAGGCGCGGCAGCTTCTCCATTGGCCGTGCTCTACATTGCCTTCGTTGAAGGCAATGACTTGAAAGGACGGGGCCGAGAGATGGCAACCATGACGCTGCGCGGCTTGGATGAGGACACTCGGCGCGCCCTGCGCGTGCGCGCCGCTCGAAACGACCGCTCAATCGAGGCCGAGGCCCGTGCCATCCTGCGGTCCGCCGTCCTGCCGCAGCCGGCGGTGAATTGGTTCGACCGCGCCCGAGCGGCGGCGGCCGGGGTGGCATTCGAGGAAGGCGAGTTGAACGGCTTGCGGGGAGCCGACGAGCCCCGCGCCGCGTCGCCCGGAGCCGTCGAGGGCGCCGCATGCTGATCGTGCTGGACGCCAACGTCTTGTCGGAGCCGCTCGGCGCCAATCCCGGCCGGAGGTGGCCGCCTGGGCTCAATCAGTCTCCGGCCAACATTTGTGCACCACCGCTGTGACGGTGGGCGAGCTTCGGTACGGCATCGCGCGGCCGCCTCATGGCGCCCGCAAGGAGTGCTTGCGCGCTGGCGTGGACACCGCGCTGGGCGCCCTCGGGGAAAGTGGGGTGCTCGCCCACGACCGCGCCGGCGCCGACATCCTTGGGGTCATCATCCTGGAGCGCGAGTCGCAGGGCAGGCCCATCCAGCGAGCCGACGCGCAAGTCGCCGCGATCTGCCGCAGCCAGGGCGCGGTCCTTGCCACCCGAAACACCTCAGACTTCGACGGCCTCGGGCTAACCCTGGTCAATCCCTGGCACTCCGGCGTAATTTGACGTCGGCCGCCCCCTTTTCCTTGTCGAACCAAAGACAATTCTGAAGTCCGAGGTGGCCCAGCTACGCGACATCACCAACCAAATTGGTGAACCCCAAGCCGCAGGTATGGCGACATTCGTGCCGTTGCCGTCTTCGCGGCCGGCGGGCGGGACGCGATCTCCGGAATGCCCTGGTGGCACCCGCGTTTCTCAGGGGATAGCAACTATCTCGTTGACAACCCATCCCCGAACTGTGGTCTGCTGTCCGCATGAGCGAATCTACACAACCTTTGATTGTCGTCCACGGCGGCGGGGGCGCACAGGCAGCTCCAGTCGTCCGGCGCCTGATCAACGACGGCTTCGCGGTCCGGGTGGTGTCCCGCCAACCGGACCGGCGGACCTACCCGGCCGGAGCCGCAAGCGTCGCCGCCGACTTGAACGACGCCGCATCCTTGACCGCCGCGTACGCAGGCGCGACCGGCGTCTACCTCCAACTCCCCCTCGAATTCGATCCCGCCGTCGCGCCAAGACAGTCTGAGAACGCCTTGGTGGCTCTCGCGCGCTCGGGCGTCGGCCAAGTGGTGTTCAACACCGGGCTCGGCCTGACCGACCACGCCGTCGGCTCCCCCTTCGTGGATGCCCGCGCCACGCTAGTCCAGCGTCTCCCCGGCGTAGTGCCGAAGACCACGGTGACCGGCCCGGAAATGGCCTACATGGACAACCTGGCCATGCCCTTCTCCCGCGCCACGATCCGCCAGGGACGGGTCGAGTACCCGCTTGCGGACGTGGCGCCGGTGGCCTGGGTCAGCGCGGCCGACGTCGCCGACGTCGCCTCCCGCGCCTTCCGCTCCTCCACGCCGCCCCCGATCCGGATCGTGCGTGGGCCTGCTATGCTGACCGGTCCCGAACTGGCCAGGGCCCTGGAGGCCGGCCTCGGCCGCCCCGTGGCATGGGCGGCTATCACGCCTGACCGCTACCGCGAGTTGTTGACTCCGGTGATCGGCCCAGCGGCCGCGATGGGAATCGCCGACGCCTATGCTCACCCTGCTCCGCCGCGACCACCGCTCCCAGAGAGCCAGGTCGAGGTGGGCCGGACTACGGTCACCGTTTGGGCGCGCGGCATCAAGTGGGACGCCGACTGAAGATCCTCGCTCCGATAGCGCGGAGCCAAGCGGAACGAGGTCACTTTGGTGGATCCCCAACCCGTCCCGTGCCGCATTGCCGGTTCCATGGCCGCAAGGTCGCAACGACCCGGCGTCACAACAGTTCGGACCGGTGCGCATCGCCCCATTCGCCCATGGCATTGAGCACGGAGACCAGCGTTTGGCCGAGAGGTGTTAGCCGGTAAGCGGTGCGGGGCGGGACTTCGGCGAACACCTGGCGGGTCAACACCCCTTGCCGTTCGAAGGCGCGCAACCGATCCGTCAAGATTTTGGCCGTGATAGGGGCGAGAGATTTCCTCAACTCGCCGAACCGGCGCGGCCCGTGCAGCAACTCGCGGATTACCAGGACAGACCACTTGCCGTCCAAAACTCGAAGGATGACCTCAACCCCGCAAGCGGGAACCGGAGCCGACTCGCTACGCATTGGCTCGAACGCGGGTGCAGTCGTCATGTTTTTCATCATACCGAGCCAATCGTGATGAAGGAGTGCGGGATTAAAGGGGCGGAGCGTAGCGCCAGGTGGCGGCGTTCCTGGACGAATCCACCGAATGGCCGGTCACCGACGGCTGGCGGTCAATCCGAGACTTGGGATAGCGCCGATCCGACATGACTGTACCGGCCAATCCGACGCTGAGGGGCTGTCCGTAAATAGGCGCCCCGCAGTATGGGCGTATGGCCGTTATCCCAAGAAGTCCTCTTGGAAAGATGATCCCCCGCCGTGCGGAGATATTAGTGGAGAAAGCACCGGCTGACGCACGGGTGGTTCTGATCAACGACGCGCGCCAATGAGGATTAAAGGAAACTGGTCTTGAGGAATCGTAGTGCGAGGGCGGCGGCGGTTGTTTGCGGGTGCGTGTGGTGGGGTCTGCGGTAGTCGGTGCGGAAGATTCTCAGGGTTTTGAGTTGGGCTATGGTTTGCTCGATCCGCCATCGGATCTGGTTGACTTGTTTGTTGAACTCGGCGAGGTGGTCGGGGAGGGTTTCCCATGTTGGCTTCTTCTTGGCGGGGTGATGAGCCCGAGCCCTATTCAGGCTTTGTCGGCTATGTGGGCGGGCGGGTCGGGGATGTCGAGGAGGCCGGAGGCGCGCAGCGCTTCGGAGTCGTGGGCGGAGCCGGGGGCGGGGTCGGGCACCCAGGCGAGGCGCCCGTCCAGGCCGCAGGCGACTTGGATGTTGAGGCCGGTTGTGCGGTGTTTGCCGGAGTGGTCCTCGGGGTGGTCCCGCCAAGACCAGAAGGGGGCCAGGGTGCCGTGTCCTGGAGCGCGAGCTGCAAGGCAGGCCCATTCAGCGAGCCGACGCGCAAACCGCCGCGATCTGCCGCAGCCAGGGGGCCCTGCTGGCCACAAGGAACACCTCGGATTTCGACGGCCTGGGGCTCACTCTGATCAACCTCTGGCATTTCAGCGCGATCTGACGTGGGCCACCCCGGATCGAACACGAACAGAATGCAGATCTCGCTCCTACCCCCGACTCCGTTCAGACGTTGAAACTAAAACCGATTGGGCCCCCGTCGTCAGCCGATGACGTAGCGGGTGTCCCCAAACGAAGCCTCGATCAAGAGCGTCCCGCCCAAGTCAAGCCCCGCCGCAGGTCAGGTGGAACCCGCAGCTCATGGGCCACACAGAATACGTGTTACACTGATTACGTGGCGAATCTGACGTTGGCGATCGATGACTCCCTTCTCAAGGCCGCCCGCGTCCGCGCGGCGCAGGAAGACACATCCGTGAACGCCCTGGTGCGGCGGTTCATCGAAGAGTACGCGACCAACACACACCGAAGGGCCGCGGCCAAGAGGCAAATCATGGAGCAGGCGGCCCATTCCGCAGCGTCCAGCGGAACCGCTGGACGCCAGTGGACCAGGGACTCGTTGTATGAGCGTTAGGGCGTTTTTCGACTCAAACGTCCTGGTCTACCTGTTTGACCAGGCCGACCAAGCCAAGCGGACGGCCGCCGCCCGCGCCCTCGAGGCCCACGAGCCAGTCATTAGCGCCCAAGTCCTATCCGAGTTCTACTGGGTAACGACAAGGAAACTCGCGCATCCGCTGACGCCAGGAGCAGCTCAGGCGGCCGTGGCGGAACTCAGCAACTTCGAGGTGGTCCCTTTAGACAGCACCCTGGTTCAACGGGCCGTCGAAACGTCCCAGCGTCACCAACTGAGCTATTGGGATGCGTTGATAGTCGAAGCAGCCGCACGCGCTGGTTGCGAGGTGCTGCTGACCGAAGACCTGTCCTCGGGCTCAACACTTCGCGGCGTGCGGATCCTTGATCCCCTAGCTGGTTGACAACCACGGCCCCGCCGAGGATCCCGCCACCCCGCTCCGCCACCAGATCCGGGCCACACCCCGACCAATAGGTCCCCACCCGGTGCCTCGCCATGACGCGGCATAGAGTCTCGACAAGCGTGCGGTCGGTGTCGCCGTGCTCGACCCCCGACCAAACCCGCGTACAACTCCGGCGCAAGAGCCCAAACGCGAGCCCGCTTACTCGCGCTAGCTGTTGGGCTTGCGCGGAACTCGACCGCATCTCGGCGCGATCGGCACCCAAGACGGGCAAGCGGACCTTCGCCCCGGTCCGCTCATACTGGTCCGCCTGCCAAGAGAACCACATCGAGCCGCTCGCGGCCATCGCCGCCGCCTACCGGCGCCAACCCTAGTACCCGCAGCCAACGCCACCTGACCAGTTACCCTAGACGCGGGTTGCCGAGAGAAATTCCCGAATCTTCTCCGCGCATAAAGCCGGTTCGTCCAACCACGGCAGATGTCCCGCGCCATCAAGCGCAGCGAACCGGGAGCCTTCGATGTAAGAGGCTATTTCTTGCCCATCTTCAACCGAGCCGAAAGGATCGCTTGAACCCCAAATCAGCAGCGTTGGTCTACGGACCCTCCGCAGGTCTTGCTCGCGAATACGAATCTTCGGCCTTGAACCGAACAGGGAGCAAGTCGCTTCCATTAGGCTCAGCGCGGAGATCCGGTAATGCGGCAAGTGCTGGAATCGGTAGTAACACTCTGCCATTTCTCTCGGCAATGCAGAAACCGTCCTTTGGCCATGTCCCATGAAGGAAAGGCCGCGTAGGGCTTGACCGGGGCGCTTGGGAATTGCAAACGGAAATACCGCTCGGTTGATCCCTGGAATCGAAGTTATTCGCAAAGCCAAGGGCGGCCGACAACCCAAGACGTTTCCCGGCACCCCAAGCAGGACCAACCGCTCAACGCGTTCGGATTGATCCATGGCGAACCACAGGCTGCGGTGGCTGCCCATGGAATGCGAGATAATCGGCACACGATCCAACTCCAGATAGTCCAAGACAGCGCCCAACGTTTCATTCGCCAATGCTCTGTAAGGGACGGTTCGGTAATCCATTCCTTCGCTCAGACCGCCGCCAGGCAGGTTTAGAGCAATCAGCTGGTAACCCGAAAGCCGCGCGATGAGCGGGGCAAAGGGGAAACTGTCGCCGGTATTTCCCGGCACAATCAACACAGGGGGTCCATCGCCAAACATGCAGAGCCGCGCTTTGATGCCCAAGGACTCTATTGTGAAATGTCTAGCCTCATACGATATGCCGTAATGCTCATACAATCGCCGCTCAGCCCGTACCGCCGCAATCACTTTGGGATCAGAGGAGGAAAGCGTCAGTGGTCTGGCAGAAGCCGTCCCGGAAACTCCCTTCATCTCAGGATCGCTCCCCTAGCGCACTTTTACCGACGGAAGCGAACACGCCCTTTTCGGCGGTCTTGTCGGTTGCTTGACCACGGCCACTTTCAAGGCTGCCAACCCGCGCCAACAGACTCGCTCGCGACGGCCCGTCGCAAAGATGCTCCACAACCCTTCCGAAACCGCCGCCGGCGGACGCGGCGGACGAAATGGCCGCCGTTCCCAAAAGGTAAGAGCTCCCCAGAAAAACATCCGCCACGGTTGCAGGTGCTGCGCCCGCGCGAGGATCACCCGTCATGACCGGCAAGGATACCTGGTGTTGTCCAGCCCACGTAGACCCGTCTTGGGTCAAGGATCCGACCCGAAGCCCCAACTGACGCCTCGACCTGGGGCGACGCAGACAATCGTCTCCTCTTGAGGGAACTGAATCACGCGCCGCCACACGGAGCCATCGTCGTCAAAGTGCAGCCATGGCTGGACGTTGTCCCGCGCGATCCGCGACCGCGGCAAGCCCTCCATGTCCAACATCCGCGCCTGCTCGATCTGCTCCAACGTCAGCATTCCTTTTCAAGTTGTCCTTCCTCCGGGGCGATTGCGACGAAGGCAGAGCCTCACACGCCAACAACCAAATGGCGAAACCGGAAAAGACTGCCCGCCCACAGTGGAAACAACCCCCTGCCCACGCCGGCAAGAAGCATTCGATCAGAGACATGCGCTGGATGCATCGTTGATGCGTCTGCTGCAGGGCCGGTGGCGTCGGCGCTGGTCGTGCCGGCGTTGTGCGCCTTGAGGGTGGACGTTCCAGCCTCGGCCGCGCCGGGCCACCAGATCACGGTTACAGCCACCGGGCATGCCGGACAGCAGGTGCGGGTGTGGTTGCACTCAACCCCGGTTCTGCTGGGCACGGTCACGTTGGATGCGGACGGCCGGGGGGTGGTGACGATCCCGGCTGGTACGCCGCTAGGCGACCACCGGGTCGTGGTGCAAGCGCTGGACGGTTCCCTGATCGGCTGGGACGGCATCGTGCTCCGGGCGGCCTCCCAAACGGCCGAGCCGCAGCCGGACGGTGAAGCGCTTCCCGTCACGGGCGCGGACATCGGCTGGGCCCTGATCGGGGCGGTCGGGCTGTTGCTGCTCGGAGCGTGCGCGCGGATCAGGGCGCGCGAACGCCGCACCCGCCCGGCGAACACCTGACGGACCGCGCCCGTCAGGCCTCCGCAGCCCCCGCCGCGCAGGCCGGCGGACTGGCGAGTCCGAGGGCGCTTCGGCGCGGAACCCTCTGCTGTTCAAGCCACCCACGCCGGGGCGGAGCGGCGGGGTTTGATGGCCCAATTGTGCGCCGAATAGGAAACCCTGCCCGCCGCCGACCAGGCCCGCTGGGCGCCGGTCCCGCACGGGTGCGGGTTGACCCGGAACCAAGCCGCCCGGTCGGGGGCTTTCGGCGCGTTGCACGCGGCGCTCGACCGCGCCGAAATCAATGTGGGTGAGACTTTCTAGGATTGAGGTATGGCGGTGGGACCGGAGCGGCTGGCTTGGGAAGTGGGAGAGCTGGCGTGCTTGTTCAAGCTGCTGGGCGAGGATCAACTCCGCATCCGGGTCTACCCGGAATGGGACGCGCTGGACGTGCTACGCCACGTCGTGTGGTGGCACGAGAGCTTCGCCGCTATCGCCAAGGCAGCAGCCGGCGGAGACAAGCCGGTCGTCCCGCGAGGCGCCCTGCATGAGGTCAACGCCCAGTCCGTCGCCGACCTGAAACAGGCCGGGGTCACTGCGCTCATCCGAAGGCTGAACGCCGCTCAGCGGCAGGTCGAAGCGTGTGCGGCCCTGCCTGCCGGGACCATGCTGGACTATCGGCGTGGATCGCGGCGCTACTCGTATCCCGAGCGAATCGACGTCTCGGTCGGGGAAATGGGCGAGCATCGCCGAGACGTGCTCAAGGCCGTCCTGTCCGACCGGTCAGGCGACGTTGCGAGCCTCTGCCCACTTGGCCCTGGCCAGCGCCGCGACACTGGCCGGGCCGGTCCACATTGATTTCAGCCCATTCCAGATTTTGCGCCGACGTCGGCATGACGTGTGGGACGGCATCGGGGCGCGGACAGGGAGATGCTGGCTGAGGCGGGCCGGGCGGGCGTCAAAGTGGCTCCGCGCGACCTTGAACGCGTTTACGGGCTTCCCGCCGGGAGTTTGGCGTGTTTGGCGGACGGAGATGCCGGGTGAGCCTCGACTTGGCCCCGTTCGAGTTGAACGCCGAACTTGTGGATCGCGCACCGTGAGGGCGCGTTCGGCGACCCGCGGCCCCCGTTCCTTGCTGGCTCATGCTTGTGGAGGACTGCCCGCCGTCCCGGAAGCCTGGCCAGCGGGTGGTGTCCCCGCATTTCCCCGCCCTCCCCGAGTTCGAGGCCGCCTCGTACCTCGAGCGGTACAACATCCTGTGCCGCAAGCTCATGCAAGAACGCCCACACACCGCCGCAGGTCTGGTGACGTCGCCGCGGGAGGCCGGATCGACCGGCGTCTACAACGACGTCTCTGAGGAGACCCAGCGTGCGGGCCTTCTCGCGCCGCTTCGCGGCGGCCATCGCCGCGGCGGTCAACTGACCGGAAACCGACCAGGGGCACGGAAACACGGCGCGGAAACACGGGCTGCGGGGAGTTGGTAGACTCCCTGCGGCACAGTTGTGGCCGGGCGCGCCCCGGCCACGGAATACCACGGTCTTCGCGGGTGTTGACGCGATCAGGCCCGTCCCGCATGGGACACCGAGACGGAAGGAATGAACGCGATGGCTTCGAAGACGACCGATGTTCGGCCCAAGATCACCATGGCTTGCACCGTGTGCAAGGAGCGGAACTACATCACCAAGAAGAACCGCCGCAACCACCCCGACCGCATGGCGTTGGCGAAGTTCTGCCCGCGCTGCGGCAAGCACACCGAGCACCGGGAAACGCGCTAATCACGCGCATGCCGGTTGATCCGGCTTTCGCCGGGCGCGTCTACCCGCCCGTTGGCCCCTACCTGGTGGAACGCGACCAATTGCGTCAGTTCGCGGCCGCCGTGGGCGCGGGCGCGCCCGCGTGTTTCGACCCGGCGGCCGCCCGAGCCTTGGGCTACGGGGACGTGGTTGCGGCGCCGACGTTCGCGGTCGTCATCGCGCAACAGGCCGAGTCCCAATACGTGGGCGACCCGGCGGCGGGGATCGACTTCGCGCGCGTGGTCCACGCCGAGGAGTCGTTCGCCCACCACCGGCCGATCATCGCGGGGGACCGGCTATGGGCCGTGCTGACGGTCAAGTCCGTCGCGCAACGCCTGGCCATTACTACGGTCACCACCAGCGTCGAGTTGCACGATGCCGTCCGTCAGCCAGTCGCCACCGTCACCTCCACGCTCGCGGTGCGCGGGGAGCCGGGCTGATGCGTGCGTCGGGCGCCCGCGTGGGGGACCGGATCGGCCCGGTTGCCGTGGCGCTGACCCGCGCTGACTTGGCTCGTTACGCCCAGGCCTCCGGGGACCGCAACCCCATCCATCTGGACGAGCAGGCCGCCAACGCGGTCGGGTTGCCGGGCGTGATCGCCCACGGCATGTTGACGATGGGCCGGGCGATCCAGCCGGTGGTCGAATGGGCGGGCGGCGATCCGGCCGCAGTGGAGCGTTATGCGGTGCGTTTCGCCAGGCCGGTGCCGGTGCCCGCGGAAGGCACTGCGGATTTGGCGGTCGCGGGCGAGGTTGTGGCCGTCGAGGCCGGAACGGCCACAGTCAACCTGGTTGTGACGCTGGCCGGCCAAAAGGTCCTGGGCAAGGCCCAGGCGACGGTCCGCCTGCCCCAACCCTGACCGCCCGCCCCACGAACGGCGACGGCCCTGTTCCCGGCAAACCGCCCGGTCGCCTTCCGGCCTCCGGATCCGGCTCGACGGCTGCGGGGACTGTGCCCGCCGCGCGGCCTTTGTCTGCGGAATAGGCGGTTAACCTTGTGAGCGTGGAACGCTTGGACCTGCCCCTCGCCTCGCCGCTCGTCGGCCCGGGCGCTTCCCTGGCGGAGTTGACCACGTTCCGGATCGGGGGCCGGCCCGGCCGGCTGGTCGACTGCCACACTGAGGCCGACCTGACTGAGGCCGTGCGGGAGGCGGACGTGGCCGGGGAGGCGCTGCTCGTCATCGGCGGCGGTTCCAATCTGTTGGCGGCGGAGGACCCTGGCGGCCTGACCGTGGTGCGGGACCGGCGCGGCGACGTGCGGGCGGAAGAGGAAGGCGGGCGCGTCCTGGTGACGGCCGCGGCGGGCGTGGCGTGGGACGCGCTGGTCGAATGGGCGGTCGGGCGGGGCTGGACGGGGCTGGAGGCGCTGTCCGGGATTCCCGGCTCCGTTGGCGCCGCGCCGGTGCAAAACATTGGGGCGTACGGCGCGGAGGTCGGCCAAGCCATCGAGTCGGTGCGGGCTCTTGACCGGCTGGCCGGCAAGATTGTGCGGCTGGGGGCGGCGGAACTGGGCTTTTCCTACCGCGACTCCGCCCTCAAGCGCTCCCTGGGCCGAATGGCCGGCCCAACGCCGCGTTGGGTGGTGTTGGACGTGACTTTCGGCATCGACGCGGGGACCAATGCGGGCGCGGCGGCTGTGCGACACGACCAACTCGCGGCCGCTTTGGGCGTGCGGGTCGGGGAGGCAGCCGAACTGGCGGCGGTCCGCCGAGCCGTGCTGTCGATCCGGCGGGGCAAAGGCATGGTTCTTGACCCAGCCGACCACGACACCTGGTCGGCGGGCTCGTTCTTCACGAATCCGCTGGTCAGCGCGGTCGTGGCGGGCGAACTTCCCCCGGCGGCGCCACGTTTCCCGGCCGAGGGCGGCCTGGTCAAGCTCTCCGCGGCGTGGCTGATCTCCAACAGCGGGGTGGGGCGCGGCGAAGGCGTGCGGGCGGGGGCGCGCGCCACGACGTCCTCCAAACACGTGTTGGCCTTGACCAACCGAGGCGGCGCCACCAGCGCTGACGTGCTGGAACTGGCCGACTGGATCGCGGCCCGCGTGGCGGACCGCTTCGGCGTCCGGCTGACCCCCGAACCGGTCATTGTGCCCCCCGCCGGGCCCCGCTGACCGCGCCAACCCGCCGGGCACCGCCGGGCCGGCGATTTGCTACGACCTGGGGACACACCCGACGCACGGCGCCACACATGGGGACGGTGATTTGTTTGAATACTGGGGACACACCTGCCGGTCCTGCGGTAACTGATTGCGCTGGTAGCCGCCCGGTCGGGGCAGACGTCTGTCCCCACCATTCAAAGAAGTCACCGTCCCCGGTTTGAAGGATGGGGACAGATGTGGGCGGATCAGGTGGGGCACAGCCAGGCGCCTATGCCGGCCAGCAGGGACTGTTTTGTGGCGGGGGTCGCGCGGGACGCCTGGACGGAGGCGCTCGCCAGCCCGGCCAACTCGGCGTCGGTGAAGCCGTGGACCTCGCGCAGCATCCGGTATTGGTCAACCAGCCGGGAGCCGAAGATGAGCGGGTCGTCCGCGGAGAGCGTGACCTGGGCCCCCGTCGCCAGGATGGACCGGATCGGGACGGCGGCCGCGTCGGGGTAGACGCCCAGGGCCACATTCGACAGCGGGCACAGTTCGAGCGCGACCCCCGACTCGGCGAGTTCCCGCAGCAGCGCGGGGTTCTCCACCGCCCGCACGCCGTGGCCCAGCCGGTCGGGTTTGAGCGCCCGCGCCAATTGGCGGACGTGGTCCGCGCCCAACAACTCGCCTCCGTGCGGCACGGACGCCAACCCCGCCGCCCGCGTGATCGCGAAGGCCGGCGCGAATTCGTCCGTGTCGCCCCGGCGTTCGTCGTTTGAGAGCCCGAATCCCACCACCTCGCCCGGACCGTCGCCCGCGTGGCGCGCGGCCAGCCGCGCCAGTGTGCGCGCCTCCAGCGGATGGCGCAGCCGGGACGCCGCCACCACCAGCGCGACCTCGACGCCCGTGCGCGCGGACGCGGCCCGAGCCTCGTCCATGACGATCTCCAGCGCCGGTGTGATCCCGCCCACATTGGGGCCGTACGTGGTCGGATCGATTTGGAGTTCCAACCGGCCCGAGCCCTCCGCCGCGTCGTCCTCCACCGCCTCCCGCACCACCCGCCGCATGGCCGCCTCGTCGGTCACGACTTTGCGCGCCGAGTCGTAGAGCCGCTGGAACCGGAACCAGCCGCGTTCGTCCGGGGACAGCCTCAACGTGGCCCGGTCGGTCAGGCCGCGCGAGATCCGAATGCCCCGATCGGCCGCCAACTCATTCAGCGTGGCGAGCCGCATAGAACCCGTGAAGTGCAAGTGCAGATGGGCTTTCGGCAATTTGGCGAGGTCACGCACGCGTCGCCCCATCCTCGCCCGCCCGCCGAGCGCGCGCCGAGCGTCGCCGCCGGGCCAGACCGCTCGTCGACACCACCCGGCCGGTGGTGTCGTTCGCGGGTGCCTTGCCGCCGATGCCGTCCGCCCGCCCCCCGGCGTTTCCCCAGGTCATGGGGTTACCCCGGTTCCGGCCGTGGCCTGGCGGGCACCGCTCGTCGACACCACCCGGCCGGTGGTGTCGTTCGCGGGTGCCTTGCCGCCGATGCCGTCCGCCCGTCCCCCGGCGTTTCCCCAGGTCACCGGGTTCCCCCGGTTCCGGCCGCCGCTTGGGGGGCACCCCTCATCGACACCACCTAGGCGGTGGTGTCGTTCGCGGGTGTTGGGCGCAGATTGGGGCCAGAAATGGATGTGGGTCGGGAGGCGCCTCCCCCGTGGCGCCTCCCGACCCCTCGGGATACCCCAATCCCGAGTGGCTGGCCGGCAGGCCCGCGGTGTCAACGAGCGGCCGACCATACCGCCAAAGCTCAGGGCGGCACCTCTAGTAGAACCGTTGCGCGCCGGAATAGCAAAACCACCATGAGTCGTCTCACGGTTTGGACAAAGCGGCCCGACCAGCGGGAACCGCGCCGCCCGCCTCACCGCCGCACAACCCCAAAGCGACAGGTCAGCGCGCCTCTCCCAGGAGGGCCTGAAGCCGCGCGACCCCTTGGGCCAAGTCTTCGTCGCCCAGCGCGCAGGACAACCGCAAAAAGCCGGACGGCCCGAACGCCTCGCCCGGCACCACGGCCACCTGGGCCTCGTCCAGGATCAGCGACGCCAGTTGCGCGGACGTCATGGGGCGCGCCCCCCTGATGGTCTTGCCGAGCAACCCCTGAACGGACGGGTAGGCGTAAAACGCGCCGGACGGCATCGGGCAATAGACGCCCTCGATCTCCCGCAACATGCCGACCATGGTGCGCCGGCGCCGGTCGAACGCCTCGCGCATCTCCAGCGCGACGTCGAGCGGCCCGCTGACCGCCGCCAACGCGGCCCGTTGCGAGACGTTCGCCACGTTCGAGGTCAAGTGGGATTGCAGATTGGTGGCCGCTTTGACCACGTCCGGCGGCCCGATCAGCCAGCCGACCCGCCACCCGGTCATGGCGTAGGTCTTGGCGACCCCGTTCAGAATGACCGCCTGGTCGGCCAGTTCCGGCACCGCCGTGACGATCGAGGTGAAGGGGACGCCGTCGTAGACCAGGTGCTCGTAGATCTCGTCGGTCACAACCCACACGCCGTTGTCCAGCGCCCAGCGGCCGATCGCCTCAGTTTCCGATGCCGTGTACACCGCCCCCGTTGGATTCGACGGGGAGACGAACACCAACAGTTTGGTGCGGTCGGTCTTGGCCCGGTCCAATTGCTCCACGGTCACCTTGTATTCGGCTTCCGGCCCGGCGAACACGGGCACGGGCACGCCGCCGGCGAGTTTGATCGCCTCCGGGTAGGTGGTCCAGTAGGGGGCCGGCAACAGCGCCTCGTCGCCCGGGTCCAGCAAGGTGGCGAACGCCTGGTAGACCGCCTGCTTGCCGCCGTTGGTGACCAGCACCTGGCTCCATTCGACGGCGTGGGCCGAATCCCGCATGGTCTTGTCGGCGATGGCGTGCCGGAGTTCCGGCAGCCCCGCCGCCGGGGTGTAACGGTGATTGGCGGGGTTGCGGGACGCGGCGATTGCGGCTTCCACAATGTAGTCCGCCGTGGGGAAATCCGGCTCTCCGGCCCCGAAGCCGATCACCGGCTTGCCTTCGGCTTTGAGCGCCTTCGCCTTGGCGTCCACGGCCAGGGTGGCGGACGGCTCGATGGCGGCGATGCGGCGTGAGATGCGTGTGCGCGGTTTGGTCACGGTTTCAATCATTCCACGGCCGGGCGGGAGGGCTGCCCGGCGGAAGGCGTTGGTCCGATCCGGTACCGTTAATTGCGGCGCCGCTGACTCGGTTAGCCATCGGGGCCTCCCATCGCATACACTGGGCGGCTGGCGTTCTAGGGCAGTGGCGCAATTGGTAGCGCACCGGTCTCCAAAACCGGCGGTTGTGGGTTCGAGTCCCGCCTGCCCTGCGGATTCACGGCCGGACCAATGCGGACCTGCCAACTCAACACCAACGGACCGGAAGGAAATCATGGCTAAAGCTGCGGGGGCAACCGAGACTCGGCTCGGCCCCATCGGCCGCCTGGTGCGATTCGTCCGCCAGGTGATCGCCGAACTGAAGAAGGTGGTGCGCCCCACCCGCCAGGAATTGATGACCTATTCCAGCGTTGTGGTGGTGTTCGTGTTGATCGTGATGGCGTTCATCTTCGGGGTCGACACCTTGATCGGCAAAGCCGTGATGGCGGTCTTCGGCTAGCCCGGACCAGAAGAGAACGACAGAAGTAGAGGAACAAGAAGTGGTTGATCAAGAGGCTGGCGTCGAGTCGGCTGAACTGGCCCCAGCGGCCGAGCCGGCCGAACCCGCCGAGCCCACCCCTGACGACCAGGCGCTCGCAGAGGCCGCCGATCAGGCCGAGGACGTGGCCCAGGCCGCCGAAGAGGCCGTCCAAACCGGGGAGGACCCCGCCGACCAGGCGGAGGCCGCCGCCGATGCCGCAGACGCCGCCGAAGAGGCGACCCCAGCCCCGGAGGAGCCCGCCCCGCCCGCAGTCGATCCGTTGGACGAGTTGCGCAGGGACCTCGCCTCCAAGCCCGGCGACTGGTACGTGGTCCACTCCTACGCGGGCCAGGAGAACCGGGTCAAGCACAACCTGGAAACGCGGGTCGTCTCCCTCAACCAGGAGGATTCGGTTTTCGAGGTCCATGTGCCCATGGAGGAAGTCACCGAGATCAAGAACTCGCAGCCGAAGGTGGTCAAGCGGGTGCGCATCCCCGGTTACGTGCTGGTCCGGATGGACTTGAACGACGACTCGTGGGGCGCCGTCCGCCACACGCCCGGCGTGACCGGTTTTGTGGGCCACACCCACCAGCCGGTGCCGTTGACCTTGGACGAGGTCGTCTCCATGTTGGCCCCGGAGTTCAAGACGCCCGATGCCGTTGGGCCAGACGGCGCGCCCGTCCCGGCCGGCGGCGCCGCGGCTCCCGTCAGCGACTTCACGGTGGGCGAGAACGTCACCATCACCGATGGCCCGTTCGAGACCCTGGCCGCCACGATTTCGGAGATCAACACCAAGACCGGCAAGCTGAAAGTGTTGGTCTCCATCTTCGGCGGGGAAACCCCGGTCGAACTGAGCTTCAGCCAAGTGGCCAAACAACCGTAAGGCTGGAAACACGCCCGGAGCGCCGGGCCTGGTTTAGCTGGTACTGGGCCGGACGGCATCGGGCAAAAGATGAATACAAAACGAGGTAGCAAGAAAAGGACCCAAAATGCCTCCTAGGAAGAAGGTCTCGGCCGTTCTGAAACTTCAGATCCAGGCCGGGCAAGCGAACCCGGCGCCGCCCATCGGCCCGGCTCTTGGCGCCCACGGCGTCAACATCATGGAGTTCTGCAAGGCTTACAACGCCGCGACGGAATCGCAGCGCGGCAACGTGGTGCCGGTGGAACTCACCGTTTACGAAGACCGGTCGTTCAGCTTTGTGCTGAAGACCTCGCCGGCGGCGGAGATGATCAAGAAGGCGGCGGGCCTGGACAAGGGCTCGGCGACTCCGCACACCGCCAAAGTCGGGTCGATCACCAGCGCGCAAGTGCGTGAGATCGCCCAGACCAAGATGCCGGACTTGAACGCGAACGACATTGACGGCGCGGCCAAGATCATTGCAGGCACCGCACGCTCCATGGGCGTGACGGTAACCGACTGAACCA
Source organism: Bifidobacteriaceae bacterium (assembly GCA_031281585.1). NCBI lineage: Bacteria > Bacillati > Actinomycetota > Actinomycetes > Bifidobacteriales > Bifidobacteriaceae > Bifidobacteriaceae bacterium. The sequence continues at coordinate 20,268 of JAITFE010000007.1, forward strand.
AGCGAGTGGGAGGGCCGCGCTGGCCCGCACCACGACTGCGACAAGTGACTGCTCAGAACAGCAAAGCAAAGGAAAGCAGATGACTCAGCGCTCGAAGGAATACAAGAAGGCCGCCTTGTTGGTGGACAAAACCGAACACTATTCGCCGCTTGCGGCGGTCCGGTTGGCCAAGAAGGTCGCGACGACCAAGTTCGATCAAACGGTCGAAATCTCGTTGCGGCTCGGGGTTGACCCCCGCAAAGCCGATCAAATGGTTCGCGGCACCGTCAATCTGCCGCATGGCACCGGCAAGACCGCCAGGGTCCTGGTCTTCGCCGTGGGCGAAAGGGCGAATCAGGCCATTGAGGCCGGCGCGGACGAGGTGGGCGGCGACGAATTGATCGAGAAGGTCGCGGGCGGCTACACCGATTTCGACGCGGCCGTGGCCACGCCGGACTTGATGGGCAAAGTCGGCCGGCTGGGCCGGATTCTCGGCCCGCGCGGTTTGATGCCGAACCCGAAGACGGGCACGGTCACAATGGACGTGGCCAAGGCCGTCACAGAAATCAAGGGCGGCAAGATCGAATTCCGGGTTGACCGGCACGCGAATCTTCACTTCATCATTGGCAAGGCCTCTTTCTCCGACAAGGACTTGGTTGAGAACTACGCGGCCGCGCTGGAGGAGGTCATTCGGTTGAAGCCGTCCACCTCCAAGGGCCGGTACCTGCTGAAGGGAACGCTGGCCACCACCATGGGGCCCGGGATTCCGCTCGACCTGACCAAGACCAGGAATCTGACGGCCGAGGAAAACGCGTAAGCAGTTCGCCCCCGCAGTCGCGGCGGCCCGGATGGTCTTTACTCCTCCTTTTCCCATCCGGGCGGCCGCCCCTAGGGTGGCCGCGCCGCGTTTGACCGGCCCCGTCGACTTCACTTCGGCGGCGCCAATCGCGTAGCGTGGTACCCGACAAGTCCTCGTCAGCTTTTAGTCCCCAACTGGTAAGGCTTCGCTTGTGAATCCACCGATTTACGTCTTCTCTGTTCCGTGGTTGGCTTTTCTGCTGGCTCTGGCGGCCATCGGCGTCGCGCTGTACTTGGCCGGACGCCGTCTTGGCGATTCGGGCCGCCGCCGGCTTCTGGTTGGCGCCAGCGTGGCGAACCTGGTCTGCTTCGCCCTCTACATGGTGGGGTTGGTCACCCAGAGCGACTTCCCGGCGCACGTGGTGTACGACATGCCGCTGCAACTTTGCTCGCTGGTGACGTTCAGCCTGATCCCCGCGATCCTGGCGAAGATCAACTGGCTTCGCGGGTTCGTCTACTTCATCGGCTGCCTGGCGGGGTTCTTGGCGTTGTTCTCGCCCGCCACGGGGATTGAGGGGGTGGGCGTGTTCAGCCCGCTGTCGATCGGCTTCTTCGGGTCGCACGGCCTCAACGTGGTGATCGGAGCGTTGATCGCCGCTTTGGGGCTGTACCGGCCCAGCTACCGCGAGGCGTTCAAGACCCTGGGCTGCTTCGGCGTGCTGGTCGGGATCATGGCGCTGGTCAACTTCGGCGTCCGCGCCACTATCGCGGCCCAGGCCAATTACTTCTACTTCTTCGACCCGGAGGGCGCGGACATCCTGGTGGCCCTGCACAACCTGGTCGGTCTGCCCGTGCTCTACCTCTTCCCGGTCCTGCCGCTGCTGGTGGGGGCCCTGATGGCCCAGGCCGCGATCTACCGGGGCGGCTCGCGGTTGGCGGCGCGCCGCGCGGCGGCCCGCCTGCCGGGCCCGGGCGGCGCGGCCCGGGCCTGACCGCCCTCCGGGCGCGCCCTCACGCGGATTCGCGGTCAACTGCTGCTGCTGTTCTTTGCCCCGCCTGCCGGGCGCGCCCTCACGCGGTGCCCGGCGCCCCCGGCCCGCTCTGGCCGGTTGGCACGGCCGGCCCGTAGTCGGCGGCGTCGTTAGCGGCGGCGAGATCTTTCCGGCTCATCGCCCCTGAAGGCTAAGACACATTCGATGTAAGAAACATCGCATGTACGTTAGGTCGGCGACCCAGCCGCAAGCGGGTTGCCGCACGCGGCCTGCCGGGCGGGAGGGCGCGGGTTAGGCACCTTGCCAGACCGTGTCGAAGGGGGTGTGGCCGGCCACGCGGTGTTCTATGCCGCGCGTCACGAACGCCTTCGCCGTCCGGACCGCGTCCGGCACCGAGGCGCCCTTGGCCAGTTCGGCGGTGATCGCGGCCGCGAAGGTGCAGCCCGCGCCGGAAACCCGCTCCTCGCCGATCTTCGGGACCGCGAGGACTTCGACGGCCGGCTCGCCGCCGCCGGGGGAGCGTTGGACCAGCACGTCGACCGCGTCCGGGCCGGGGAAGTCAAGCCCGCCCTTGACCACGGCGGCGCGGGGGCCGTACTCCAAGATGCGGCGGCCGGCCTCGATCAAGTCATCGACCGTCAGGAGCGGCCCCACCCCGGAAAGCGCTTGCGCCTCGAAGTTGTTTGGGGTCACCACGGTGGCCAACGGGAGAATCTTCTGGCGCAGGGCGTTGTCCGTGTTGAGCGCGGCACCCGGCTCCTGCCCCTTGCAGATCAGCACCGGGTCCAAGACCACATGCTTCCAGTCCTTCGAGATCAGGGCGGCCGCCACCGTGTCGATGGTGTCCGGGGTGCCCAGCATGCCGATCTTGACGGTGTCCAGGTCCTGCGAGGCGTTGGCCGCCTCAAACTGGTCCGCGATCACCTCGGGGGGGACCGGCACAAACCGATGCCCCCAGTTGTTCTTCGGGTCGAAAGAGACGACGCACGTGATGGTGCCCATCCCATAGACGCCAAGCTGTTGGAAGGTCTTGAGGTCGACCTGGATGCCGGCACCGCCGGTCGCTTCCGAGCCGGCGATGACATAGGCGAAGTGCACTTCTACGCTCCTTGGGCGCTCACATGAACGGGGAAGGCGCTCAAGGGCGCCGGGTTTTGCGGTAATACTCGACCATCGCTTGGGCCGAGGCGTCAAGTTGGGTAAGCGCCGCCTGGTCGCCCGCAAGGGCCGGGGTGACGCGATTGGCCAGAACTTTGCCCAGTTCAACACCCCATTGATCGAACGAATCGATGCCCCAGACGGTGCCTTGGACAAAAGTGATGTGTTCGTACAACGCGATCAACTGCCCAACGGTGGCCGGAGTCAAAGCCGGCGCCATGATGGAGGTCGAGGGCCGGTTGCCCGTGAACACGCGGGCCGCCACCAACTGTTCGGCGGTTCCCTCCGCCGCCACCTCGGCGGCGGTCTTGCCGAACGCCAGCGCCGACGTCTGGGCGATGAAGTTCGCGAGGAGGAGTTCGTGCACGTCCTGGGTGCCGTCCACCAGCGGCACCTGCGGGTTGGCGAACGCGATGAAATCCGCCGGTATCAATTCAGTCCCCTGGTGGAGCAGCTGGTAGAAGGCATGCTGCCCGTTGGTGCCCGGCTCGCCCCAGAAAACCTCGCCGGTGGAGGTGGTGACCGGCGAGCCGTCCCACCGGACCGACTTGCCATTCGACTCCATGGTCAACTGCTGCAAGTAGGCGGGGAACCGGGCCAGATGTTGCGCGTAGGGGAGCACGGCGTGCGAATGTGCGTCCCAGAAGTCCACGTACCAGACGTTGATCAGGCCCATCAAGACCGGGACGTTCCGCTCGAACGGTGTGGAGCGGAAATGCTCATCCATGGCGGCGAAGCCGCCCAAGAACTCGCGGAACACGGCCGGCCCCAACGCGACCGCCAGAACGGTGCCAATCGCGCTGTCAACCGAGTAGCGTCCGCCCACCCAGTCCCAGAAGCCGAAGGCGTTGGCCGGATCAATCCCGAACTCCGCGACCTTGTCGAGCGCTGTCGAGACGGCCACGAAATGCCGCCGCACGGCATCGGCGGCGTCTTCGGCGGACTTGATGGCGCCGCGGGCCGCCAACAGCTCCAACAGCCAAGACCGGGCCAGCCGGGCGTTCGTGAGCGTCTCCAACGTTCCGAACGTCTTGGACGCGACAATGAAAAGGGTTGTCTCCGGGTCCAGCGACATCAGCGTGTCGCCAATGTCAGACGGGTCCACGTTGGAGACGAAACGGGCCTTGATCTCCCCGTGGTATTCGGTCAACGCCTGGTAGACCATGGCCGGGCCCAGGTCTGATCCGCCGATCCCAATGTTGACCACGGTGGTGAAAGGCTTGCCGGTCAGCCCGGTCGCACGGCCGTCGCGGACGGATTCGGCGAAGCCCAAGAACTTGGCCAGTTCGGCGGCCACGTCCCCGCTGACATCCTGTCCCTCCACCACCAAAGCCGGTTCGGAAGACGGCCGTCGCAGGGCCGTGTGCAAGACGGACCGGTTCTCCGTCACGTTGATCCGCTCGCCGGAAAACATCGCTTCGACGCGCTCGCGAAGCGCCACCTGGTCCGCCAACTGCGTCAACAGGGCCACCGTCTCAGGAAGGATCAGGTTCTTCGACAAATCGACCCGAAGATCGGCCGCTTGGAAGGTCAACTCGGACGCCCTGCCGGGCGCTGCGGCAAACCACGACCGCAAGTCAACGCCCTGCTCAGCGAGTCCCTGAAGGTGTGTGGCGAGGGCCGCCCAGGCCGGTGTGGCAGCGGCGTCGATCGGGCTGTTGGTCATGAATACCCACCATATCGCGCCGGTCGGGAAGCGGGCTCGCGCGGCCGTCGGTTTGTATCAATTCTGTTTCTAAAACCGCGATTGGCTTGTATTGTGCCCCCACGGTGTGGTTAGCATGGGCTCCGACACGCCCGGTCGGCACCGCCCGGCTGGCGGCGGCGCCGCCCCAGTTTGGCGTCTCCGCCCACGGCTGGCGAGCCTGGGCCCGGTTCCAGGCCACCCAGACCACGGGGCGAAGCATCAGGTAACTGGCTCAGGCAGTTTCAAAACCGACAGATGGGATAACGATCAGATGCGAAAGACGCACAGGTTTGCAGCGGCATTGGCCGTTGGATTGACGGCATCGCTGACGCTGACGTTGGCGGCATGCGGCTCAAAACGCGAGGAGCCCACCAACAACAACTCCGGCAAAGAATCGGCTGACACCGGGGGCGACTCCCGTGTCGCCGAAGCCAAGAAGCTGCTGGAGGACGCCGGGGTGTCCATCCCGGTGGACCTCTCCCTCCAGTACAACTCCGACCATTACGGCGACTCCTCCGACCAGGAATACGGCGCCATCAAAGAGCAACTGGAGGCGACAGGGTTGTTCAAAGTCGACCTCCAGTCGACTGAATGGGTCACCTACAACAAACAGCGGAACACCGATTATCCGGTCTACCAGCTTGGCTGGTTCCCAGATTTCCCGGACGCCGACAACTACTTGACGCCCTTCTTCGACAAGGACAACTTCCTGAACAACGGCTTCGATTCGCCCGCCGTTCAGGAACTGCTGGCCGAGGAGCGGATCCAAACCGACCCAGACGCCCGCGAGCAGTTGCTGAAGGACCTCCAAGACGAGGTCGCGGCCGAACTCTCCACCATCCCGCTGCTGCAGGGCTCGCAGATCGCGGTCACCGGACAGGACATCGAGGGCGTCGAGACCACCATGGACGCCTCCTTCCAGTTCCGCTTCTCCACCTTCGTCAAGGGCGGCGACCCGGCGGCCAAGGTCACGGTCGGCACCACCGACGAGGTCACCGGCCTGGACCCGGCGGGCACCTACGACAACGGCTCCTACCTGGTGCAGTCGAACGTATTCCCAATGGTCATGTCCTTCAAGCAACTCGACCCCACGCCGCAGCCCGATTTGGCCGAGAGTTGCGACTTCTCCGAGGACGGCTACAAGTATGTCTGCAAGATCAAGCCGGGTCTGAAGTGGACCAACGGCCACACGCTGGACGCCAACGACGTCAAGTTCTCCTACGACCGCCAGTTGACCATCCAGGATCCGAACGGCCCCTGGTCTTTGCTGGCCAACCTCAAGTCGACCGAGGTGCCGGATCCGCTGACCGTGGAGTTCAACCTGGAGGGCCCGAACGACGTGACGTTCCCGCAGGTGCTCGCCTCGCCGGTGGGCCCCATCGTGGATGACGAGGTGTTCGCCGCGGACGCGCTGACCGACCCGGCCGTGATTGTCGAGGCCAACGCCTTCGCGGGGGCCTACACGATCACCACTTTCAACGTCAACGAACTCATCGAGTACGCTCCCAACCCCGATTACAACGGCGTCCAGGGCAAAGCCCAAAACGGCGGCGTGGTGATGCGGTACTACAAGGAGTCGAACAACATGCGGCTCGACATCGAGTCCGGCACCATTGACGTGGTGTGGCGTTCGCTGACGGCCACCGACTACGACGACCTGGAGGCCGGCGGCAAGGTCAAGGTGCTGCACGGCCCGGGCGGCGAAATCCGCTACATCGTGTTCAACTTGGCGACCATGCCGGGCGACACGGATGACCAGAAGCTCGCCGTCCGCAAGGCCGTCGCGCTGTCGATCGACCGGTCCGCGCTGGCCGAGGAAGTCTACAAGGGCACCTACACGCCCCTGTGCTCCTACGTGCCGGACGGCCTGCCCGCGGCCACCGAGGCGGTCTGCGACCTGTACGGCGGCAAGTAGCCGGTCGCCCCTGGCGGGACGTCCGTAAAGGGGCGCCCCGCCAGGCGCGGTCCGCTTGTATTTGGAAGTTGGTGCCCGATGCCGTCCGCTTGCGTGGACGGCATCGGGCACCGTTTTGTCTTTGGGCCGGGAAAGCGCGCGGGGCGCCGCCGCCGGTGTTACGGCCTGGTAAAAGGTTGCAGCCCGGGCGTGGCAAACGGTGAGCCGGCGGCGAATTGGCTCTGGCGGGGCTGGACGCGGTCGGTAGACTGACCCCGTTATGGCCCCGAAGAAACAGCGTCGCTCTTCCACCGCACTGCTGCGGTACTTGGGGCTGCGCCTGGTCCTTCTCATACCCACCGTCCTGATTCTGGTGACGGTGGTCTTTTTGTTTATGCGGGTGATCGGCGACCCGATCACGGCGGCGCAGGGCGGGCGGCTCACCGCCGCCCAACTGGAGGAGCGCAAGGAAGCCGCCGGCTACAACCGCCCCATCTGGGTCCAATACTTCGAATACCTGGGCAACGTTTTGAGGGGCGACTTCGGGGTGGCCACCAAGGACCACCGCGCGATTGTCGACGTGCTGATCACCAACGGCGCCGCCACCGTGGAACTGGTCGTCTGCGCCCTGATCGTGGCGTTCGCGGTGGGCATCCCGCTGGGGCGGCTGGCCGCCCGCTACCACGACCGCCTCCCGGACGTGGCGATCAGGACCTTCGCGGTGCTGTTCTACGCCGCCCCGGTGTTCTTCGTGGGCCTGCTGGCCAAGCTGCTGTTCTCATCCGCGCTGGGCTGGCTGCCGTCCTCCGGCCGGGCCAGCTTCGACACGCGCCTGGAATTGGGGCGGATCGACAACCCGTCGCATTTCCTGATCATTGACGCCATCCGCTCCGGGAACGGCGCCTACCTGGGGGACGTGCTGCGCCACGCGGTCCTGCCGGCGCTGACCCTGGGGCTTTTGACCGCGGGCGTCTTCATTCGGCTGATCCGCATCAACCTCTTGGAGACCGTCCGGGCGGACTATGTGACGGCGGCGCGGGCGCGCGGCGTGCCCGAGCGCCGGGTGGTCTCGAAGCACGCCTTCCGCAACGCGCTGATCCCCGTGGTGACCGTCATGGGCATGGAGATCGCCCTGATGCTGGGCGGGGCCATCCTGACGGAGACAACCTTCGAGTGGGACGGGATCGGCTACCAGTTGTCCCAGTATCTGCTGGCCCGCGACTTTGTGGCCGTGCAGGGCATTGTCACCGCGATCGCGCTGGTGGTAGCCGTCGCCTCGTTCTTGATTGACGTCATCAACGCCCTGGTGGACCCGAGGGTGAGGTACTGACATGGCGGCCGGGAACAAGGCTCCGGGCGCGCCGAAGGCGGGCGCGGGGCGCGAGGGCATGGCCAAAGCCGGCCGCTTGCACGCTAGGGCGCCCTGGTACGCCAAGATCCCCGGATACGGGTTGGTCCGCACCACCCACGGCCTGCAGCGGGTCATGCTGCTGACCGGCGCCGGCCTGATCGCGTTGTTCTTGCTGCTCGCTTTGACCGCCCAATGGATCTCGCCCTACGACTTCGACCAGACCAAGTACCAGGGCGTGCCCTTCGGGACGCAGCGGCCCCCGTCCGCCGAGCATTGGTTCGGCACCACCGTGGCCGGGTACGACGTGTTCGCGCGGGTGGTCTACGGCGCCCGCACCGCCTTGATGGTGGTGGTGATGGCCGTGGCCGCGTCGATCCTGATCGGCGTCGCGCTGGGCGTTGTGTCCGGGTACCTGGGCGGCTGGCTCGACCGGCTGCTGGTGCTGATCACCGACGCGCTCTACGCCTTCCCGTCGCTGCTGATGGCGATCATCGTGTCGATCGTGGTGTCTTCGGGCCGGTCGAGCGCCATAGCCGGGATGATCTCCGCCTCGCTCGCCATCACCGTCATTTTCATCCCGCAGTATTTCCGGGTGGTCCGCAACGCCACCATCAGCGCCAAGACCGAACCCTATGTGGACGCCGCCCGCGTGGCCGGGTCCAAGTCCGGGCGCATCATGTTTGGCCACGTCCTGCCCAACGTGTCGCAGACCATCCCCGTCCTGACCACCCTCAACGCCTCCGAATCAATCCTGACCCTGGCGGCGCTCGGGTTCCTGGGCTTTGGGATCGAGCCGACCAGCGCCGCCGAATGGGGCTACGACCTCAACAAGGCCACCACCTCGGACGTCGCCAACGGCATCTGGTGGACCAGCGTCTTCCCCGGGTTGGCGATTGTCCTGGTGGTGGCCGGCGTCACCCTGATCGGCGAATCCCTCAACGACGTCCTCAACCCGCTGTTGCGCACCCGCGGCGGCGCCACCACCGCCGACGAGGAAGAACTGGTCGAGGTCGTCTTGGCCGAGGTCGGAGACCGCCGAGCCCCGTTGGAGCGGGTCTCCTACAACCCGGATTCGCCAGACGCCGGCCGGCCGTCGCCGGGCGGCGGGGGCTTGGCCGGGCAGGGCGAGGGCGCTGGCGGCGTTGCGGGGGCGGCTGCGCGGACGGCATCGGGCGATGGGGGCTTAGCCGACCCGGGCGAGGGCGCGGGCGCAGGGGCGATTGCGGAAACGGCATCGGGCGATGGGGGTTTGGCCGGGCCGGGCGAGGGCGCGGCCGGCGTTGCGGGGGCGGCTGCGCGGACGGCATCGGGCGATGAGGGTTTGGCCGAACTTGACGAAAGCCCAAGCGGGGGCGACCCGGCTGGAACCGGGGAGGGGGAGCGGCCATGAGCGAGACGCTGCTGCGGGCGCGGGACCTGACCGTTTCGTTCCAGACGGACGCGCAGCCGATACGGGCGGTCAACCGCATCTCGTTCGAGGTGGCGAAGGGCGAGATTCTGGCGATCGTGGGCGAATCGGGGTCCGGGAAAACGGTGTCGTCGCGGGCGATGGTTGGGCTGTTGCCGTCCACCGCGCGGATCGAGGGATCGGCGGAGCTTGACCAGACCGAACTGATCGGGCTGCGCGGACCGGCCATGCGGGCGGTGCGGGGCGACCGGATCGCCATGGTGTTCCAGGAGCCGTCGACGGCGCTGGACCCGGTGCGGACGGTCGGCTGGCAAATCGCGGAGGCGCTGCGGGCGCACCGGAAGATGACCAAACGGCAGGCCCTGGCGCGGGCGGTCGAACTGCTGGAACTGGTGGGGATTCCCGACCCGGCGGTGCGGGTGCACTCGTACCCGCATCAAATGTCCGGCGGGCAGAAACAGCGCGTGATGATCGCCATGGCGATCTCCTGCGACCCGGAGGTCATCATCGCGGACGAGCCCACCACGGCGCTCGACGTGACCGTTCAAGCGCAGATTCTTGATCTGCTGCACGACCTGCGGGAACGGCTGGGCACCGCCATCATCTTGATCACGCACAACATGGGGGTGGTCGCGGACCTCTCGGACCGCGTGGCGGTGATGTTCAGGGGCGAACTGGTGGAACAGGGCACGGCGGAGGACATTTTCGCCCGGCCGCAGCACCCCTATACCAAACACCTGCTGGGCGCGGTGCCGTACCTGGGGCGCGAGCGGCCCGCCTCGATGAACACGGCCGCGCCGCCCGTTTCCCCGGAAACGGTGTTGACGGTTCGGGACCTGGAGGTCTTCTTCCCGGGGCGGATCGGCTCGCCGCCGGTGCGGGCCATTGACGGCGTGTCGCTGGAGTTGAAGCGGCACGAGATCCTGGCGCTGGTGGGGGAGTCCGGCTCCGGCAAGACCACGTTGGGGCGCTGCGCGGTGGGGCTGCTGGAGCCGACCGCCGGGGAGTTGACCGTGCTGGGCCGGCCGCTGGCCTCCCTGAAAGCGCGTGAGCTTCGCGAACTGCGGAAACGCATGGGCTTTGTGTTCCAAGACCCCGCTTCCTCGCTGAATCCGCGCATGTCCGTGGGGGCCTGCGTGTCGGAGCCGATGCGGGTCCACGGCGAGGGCACCAGCGCCTCGCGGCGGGAGCGGGTCGCGGAGCTCTTGGAGGCGGTCGAGCTTCCCACCGAATTCGCCGACCGCTACCCCCACGAGTTGTCCGGCGGCCAGCGCCAGCGGGTCTCCCTGGCGCGCGCGCTGGTGCTGAACCCGGAGTTGCTGGTGGCGGACGAGCCGACCTCGGCCCTGGACGTGTCCGTGCAGGCCAAGGTCCTGGAGGTGTTCGTCCGGCTGCAGCATCAGATGGGGTTCGCCTGCCTGTTCATCACCCACGACCTGGCGGTCGTGGACATGCTGGCGGACAGGATCGCCGTCATGAAGTCCGGCCGCCTGGTCGAATTGGGCTCGCGCGAACAGGTCCTGCGCTCCCCGCAGGAGCAGTACACCAAGGACCTAATCGCGGCCGTGCCGCTGCCGGACCCGGTGGCCCAGCGCGTCCGCCAACGCGCCCGCCGCGCCGCCGGCCCGGCCTTGGCCTAAACGGCCCCGGCCCCATTCGCGGTCGGTCCCGGTTTACTGGCTCTGACCAGCTATATCACGCAACTTCGCAGCGTCCCGTCACGCAACTTCGCAGCGTCCTGTCACGCAACTTCGCAGCGTTCCGGTGCGTGACCTCGCGCCGTGCCGCGAGGCTTGGTCGGGAAGCCGCGCGTCTTTTTGCGAAAGCCCGCCCGACACCGCCAATCGACACCACGCGCCGGGTGGTGTCGATGCCGGGTGCCCGCCCCCGATGCCGCCCGCCCGCGTTCCGGAGTTTTCCCTGGTGACGGCCTCGACCGAGTTCTCGTGCCGGCCCGTCCGACACCCGTAATCGACACCACGCGTTCGGTGGTGTCGTTGCCGGGTGCCCGCCGCCGATGCCGCCCGCCCGCGTTCCGGAGTTTTCCCTGGTGACGGCCTCGACCGAGTTCTCGTGCCGGCCCGCCCGACACCCGTAATCGACACCACGCGTTCGGTGGTGTCGATTACGGGTGTCCTCCCCCGATGCCGTCCGGCCGCGTTCCGGCGTTTGCCCTGGTGGCGGGGCCGACCGGGTCTTGGGGGCGGCCCGTCCGGCACCCGTGATCGACACCACGCGCCGGGTGGTGTCGTTGCCGGGTGCCCGCCGGGCTCAATCGGCGCGTAGATCGGGCGGGAGGCCGTGCTCGAACAACTCGTCGAGGTCGTCAAAGGCGTTCTGCAAGCGCTCCGCGTGGTAGAGGTCGTACATGGAGAACACGAAGTCGGTCAGGCCGGCCGCGTCAAGGCGTTCCAGCACCTGGCCGCCGGTTTGCCCCCGCGCTGCGCCGTAGCGTTCTATCAGGTAGACGAAGAATTCGGTTTCCTTGTCCATCATGCCGTCCTATGCCAACAGGTAGACGGAGTCGCGCGGGTCGCCGGTGGCCCGCTCGGTCTCCCACATGTCGAAAACGGCGAGGGGGGCGAAATGCCAGAGCTTGAGGTCGTCATCGGCCAACATGCGGTAGGTCTCCGAGCGGGTGAATTGCCGCAACGCGTCCAGCGGCGTGAAACCGTAATG
>JAITFE010000008.1 GCA_031281585.1 Bifidobacteriaceae bacterium
TCGTGGACCTCGCCCTGGAGGGTGTAGTCGCGGAGGAAGACCGGGCTTCCAGGCGGGTTCTCGCCAAAGCTGACTTGGCCGTCGCGGGTGTTGCCGTTGATCTCCGTGGCGGCGACGTCTTCGGCGGCAAACCCGTTCGCAAGCGGGTTGAAGGCCGTTCGGGTCATTCCCAACGGCCCGTAGAACTCGTCCTCCAGGTATTGGTCCAAAGTCTGGCCGGTGGTTAGTTCCACCACCAGCCCCAAAGCCATGTAATCGACGTCTGAGTACTCTTGCGTCCCGTGGCGGTCGCGCCGCAACGGGGTCTGGCAGATCTTTTCAATGATCCCCCCGCGGTCCGTGTGATCGGTGGTCTGGTACCACAGCCCGGCCCCCGCGCGTGAATAGTTGCCGTACGCCGGGTCCGGGACCTGGCCGGCGACGTGTGCCAGCAGGTCGCGGATGGTGACCGTGTCCTTGCCCAGACCGGACGCCCATGTCTGATCCATGAAACCCGAGTAGACGTTGGAGGCGTCCGAGTAGCACTCAAAGCCGGGTATGTCGGCCAGCTTGGCGTCAATGGCCAACTCGCCATCCGAGACGAGCTTTTGGATGGCGTAGTTGGTGGCGTACATCTTGGTGTTGGACGCCAAGTCGAACAGAGTCGCGACGGACGTGGGCTGCCATTGAGCCCGGGGCAGAAGGGCGGCGTCGCCGCCGGCGGTTGTGCCGTACTGCTTGTTGTAGCCGTAGGCCTTCTCCATGACCACTTTCCCGTGCCGGGCGATTCCGACCGTCATGGAAGACCAGCCCGGATCGGCCCCGTAGGCCGTGGTGGCGGCGAGCTCCTCCAGATAGGCGTCCGCGGCGGCCAACTGGGCGGAGTCGAAACCGACCGATTCCGGGGTCGCCGCCGGCATCACTTGGTCGTAGACCACGTCCAGCGTGGGCAGGATGAAATGGTCGTCGCCGCCGGCGGCGCCGATCACGAGGGTCCCCACCGAATAGATGCGGTCAATCCAGTCGAAGCTGGCGTAATACTCGTAGGCGCCGGCTCCCCGATAGCCGGTCAGCGGCTGATAGAACCAGTCCCTGTACAGAGGGTTGGTCGGCGCGGCGCCGGCCGGGGCGAAGGCCGCTTCGTTTCGGTCGACCGCGATCTCAACCCAGTTGCCCTTGTAATAGGCGGTCAGGATGTTGACCGTGTTGGCGGCCAACCCCTTCCACTCGTAACCGTTGCGTCCGGTCGCAAAGGCGACCCCCGGCAGGTAGTCGGCCAGGTCCTGCAGTTGGAGGTAGGCCTTGCCGTCGTCGTTGTGCGAGGTCACCTGCGCCCGGTCGACCAGAATTGGCTCGTCGAAAACGCGCGGATCGCCGTCGACCAGCCAGACCTCTGTCGCGGCACCGGTCGCCTTGACGTAGCGCAAGTCGGTTGGGTAGAGCGAATCCTCGCCGTTGGTGAAGCCGATGTGGTCGCCCGGGGCGATGGAATCGAAGGAGAAGGTCCAGACCTTGCCAAACTGGTCGAAACCGGCATCGACCAGTACAGCCTGCTCCCCGTCAAGGGTTCGGGCGGTGATTTGGTCGCCAAGGGCCTGGTCAACGGTGGCGTGGAAATGAACGGTCAGAGTGTCGGGCGGGTCCCCCGCCGCCGTGCACGCCGGCGCGGCCGACAGGATCAGGGCCAAGGTCAGGACCTTGGCCAACCTGCGCTGGGAAGTCATTCCGGGGCCTCGCTTTGCCGGTCTGGGTGCAGCCATGGCCGGGGGTTTCTGGGGCTCCTCAGGCGGCCGCGCTGGCTCGGTCAACAGGGCTGCGGCGGGCCTGGCCGGAGTCCCGGACTCCCAAGAGCGGCCATGCGCGCAGACTCGTTGGCGGTTCGGCCCAATCTGCGGGGCCGACGCGGGCGAAGCCGGCCCGGGACCTGGTTTCGACCCGTCCGGTTCGCGTCCGGCGGTCGCTGGCGCACCTGGCCGAGCGCTGGGCGGGGGGCAACTTGGTCAAGACCGGTGTGGAGGCCATGGGCGTCGATTATCCCAGGCGCGGGGCGGCGTCTGCTGTTCGGCGCGGCCCGCGCGCTCGCGGAACGCCATGTTGGCTGGCCACGCCCACGCTTTCGGCGCCGGCTTCGCGACCTCCAACCCAAACGACTTCGAACTCGTCGCGGGCCCCGCGTCGACGCTCATGCCAGGCCGGGTGGCTGGTCCTGCCGGCTTCCCAAGCGGCGGGGCGACGGTCCGCCCGGAGGACTGCTTGCCGCACCGCCGAAACTGGCTGCGATTCGCCATGCCGGGCCGCCCTCGTGGTGGTTCGTTCAAGAGGGCCGAGTTGGTTCAGTTCGGCCTTCTTTGAGTATCCTAGCCAGGAGAACTAGCCAACTTTAGGGGTGAGCCATGACAAAGGTCGGCATCTATGAAGCTCGGAACAACTTCTCGGAACTGATCAAGCGGGCCAAAGCCGGCGAGGACGTGGTGGTGGTCGCTCGGGGGGTTCCCCAGGTGCGCCTGGTCCCCGTGGATCCGCCTCCCGGCCATGGGACGGGCGGTGCCATACTCAAATGGCTCAATTCGGCTGGCCCCGTTCCGGGCCGGGCGCCCGAAGAACTCGACGCGACAATCGCCGCCGAACGCGCCGCCTGGGATTGAGGGAACCGTGATCTACTGTGACACCTGCGTTTTGATCTACCTGGTGGAGCGGCACCCGCAATGGCACGGCGCCGTGTCCGCGCTCATGGCGGCACGGGTCGATGCCGAGTTCGCCGTCAGCCCCCTTGTTCGCCTTGAGTGCCTGGTGCGACCGGTAGCGCGCGGCGACGACGAACTGGCTCGGCGTTATGAAGACGCGCTTGCGCAATTCCGCTGGCTGCCGATCACCGACAAGGCGTTCGACCGGGCGCTGCGCCTGCGGGCCGCCCACGGATTGAGAACGCCCGACGCGCTCCACCTCGCCACCGCGCTGGTGTCCGGCTGCGACGAGTTCTGGACCAACGACCGCCGCCTTGACCGCGCCGCCGATGCGCTCACGGTGACGGTTCCGCGCGACGAGGAGGTTCCCGGCGCCCCCGAGACGGGCACCACCGGCCTGGTGATGGGCGTGCGGACCTCGCCGCCAGCCCACGAAGGAACCTGACACGCCGATTCCCGCTCGTCGGCGCCCCATGGCATGGCGCTGGCCTCGGGAACGCCGAGCGATGATCTTCCCGGACGCCTCGGTCTTGATCGCACTGCCAAACGTCACGCTGGCAGATACCCGGATAGTCTTACCTACTGCGAACTGGCCTTCGGCGTTCAGGGCACCGCAGACCCGGCCGAACGGGCCCGGCGAGACGCCCGCATGCGCATAACGTCAAGCCTGGACCCGCGCCGGCCTCCCTTCGACACGGCTGCCGGTGACGGCCCCGCCGACCGCCGTCTGGAACTTCGCTCCCATTTCGACCCCGCCCTTGCTGCCATTTTGATCGCTGCGTCGGCTGCGCCGTCCACAACGGCGGGGCCATCGCCCAGGCGAATACGCTTGGAGAAATGAACGAAAAGGATGGCTCGCCACCCGACCATGTGGCCGAACTCTTTGTGGAGTTCATGGGCGGCACCGTCCAGGACTACAACGTCGCCGTGCTCGGTCCCGCATCCGCGCTGGCGCCCAACGGCATCGGCACCAGCCCTGCTGTCATGGTGGCATCGGCCCTTGCCCTGCACCCCGAAGGAGGAGCCTTCGTCCGCGCCGTTGTGCCTCAAGGGGCGGAATCCCACGGGAGCGCGCATCCGGAACTGGAGTGCGTGCCAACAGTGGAGCAAGCGGTCGAAGAAGCCGACGTGGTGCTGCTGGCTGCGGCGGAACGCGGTTGGGACCGGAGACTCGACCCGAACCAGTTGTCGAAATGGACTTCGACTCGCACCATCGTTGACGCGTACGGCGTGCTTGACGCCGAACTCTGGTCCGCTGCGGGCTGGAAGGTCCACAACCTTAGCCTCCCGCAAGGATGAGAAGACGTCACAGGCGCTCTGGCCAAGTGGATGGTCCCGCGCGCACGGGCTTCTACCCGACCGGTCGCCAGAGGCGGTCCAGCGGCATGACGTGGATTCGGTCTTCGCAAGTGTAGGAACGCCGCCCGGTCGTCAGCACCACCCCCGCGATGAAACAGTCTCCCCGCAGGTCCCTCAGTTCGCGAAGCCCCGCGGTGGCCGGGCCAGCCGCCCTTTCGCTGGCCCTGAGCTCAAAGGCCAGCACCTGATCGTCATCGAATTCGACCACCAGGTCGGGGCCGCAGTCTACGGGTTGAGTAAGCGATTGGGCGTCCTGGCGGGTGGAACCTGTGAGAACCGCCAGACCGGGCCGGGTGCCCGCGCGATTGAGCCGGGCTTTGATGGCGTCGGGGATCTCCGGCACGCGCTGGTATTCGTCAGCGCGCAACGGGACCGGGCCGCCGGCAATGGCGGACAAGTTCGCCGCAGGGGCTGAACTGGAGAAAACGCGACCCGCGAACCGGACAAAACGCGACCCGTGAACCGGACAAACCGCGATGCACAGACTGGACAAAACGCGGAGGCCGAATCGGCAAAGGCGCAGCCGGCGGGTCTTCCTCCGTGCCAGGGAGCAGGCGCCGTTCTTGTCTGCAGCGAACAGACCCCGTTCCCCGTATCCGCAGATAGCATCATCCTTACCAGCCGGGCACCTATCCGCCGGGCACCTACCCTGCTTTCCCCCCAAGATCCGGGTCACCAAGCGCGTCGCAAGCGACGCCTGAAGACGCCAGTTTTGATCACGGTCATCGTGGCCTCGGTGCTCGCTCTGTTCCCGCTCATTGGGCTGTTGAACGACCTTTCCGACGGGGAGCTCGGAAAGCGCTGAAGCCGCAATCGGGGAGCTTGAGAATGGCCTTCTTCGTTGTCGACGGCGCCCCGTTGGCGATCGCTGAGGTGCTGGTGTCCGACACCAGCGTTTCTCTGATTTCGGGTCCCGGAGAAGGCGCGGGTCCGTCGAACGTTGAACCGGCGGTCGGCGATCAGACCATGCTGCTGCGCGAGGGGTGACAGCGGTTCGCCTCTGCCTCAAGCACGCCGTCCAGGCGCTCCACCGCCAGGCATAGTCGGCCAGGCCGTGTTGCGGCGACGTGGCTTCTCGTCGGCCGACGCCCCGGCCATCCGTCGCGGCGCGCGCAAGCCGCCCAGCGGTTGGATTCCGCCACCTCCCGCTCGGCCTGGGCCTTGAACTCGGCCGTGGCCTGTGGCGCCCTGCCGTCAGTTGGCGCGATGGGACTCGTCGCAGAACCGTCCAGCTTCCCGCCGGTCGGGTTGGCGCCGCATGCGGCCAAGACGAGCGTCGCCGCCAATCCGACCACAGCCGTCCAGGCGCGCCAACCGGGCAGCCGATGCCGTCTTCGGCTCGGCGGGGCGGACCGGCGGCGCCGCGCTGACGCCAGGCGGCGGTCCCCGGGTCTGACAGACGGCATCGTACGCGGAGAGGCAAAACCGGGGGCCCCCCGATTGAGCCTGGCCGCCGACCGGCTGGCGACGTGACGAGGCGAGCGGCGGTCAGGCCGGAACTGCCCACCGGCGTTTCCGATGACGACTTCCACCTTCCGGCGGGTGCCCCAGTCGCCGCCTCTCAACGTGGCCAGGGAGTAGAAGCGCAGCCAGACCAGGAAGCCGACGTGGAGGATCCCGTAGAGCGGGGCGATGGCGAACCCGATGAGCCGGTCGCGCCGCGTTGGCCGCGATCCCGTCAGATCGACGTAGCGGAATGAGCGGGCCCATGCCAACAGTGCCAAGTAGACCAGGTAGGCGCCGAGGGCGAATCTGGCGGTCACCAGCGGCCTGATGGCCAGCCCCGTCACCAAGGCGACGGTGAAGACTATCCATGAGCCCAACTCGACGAAGGTCAGCCAGAACGCGGGCTTGGATACGGGCATGGCCCGGAGCACCCACAGCGACTCCCGGAAGAAGGACTTGTTCCAGCGGATCTGCTGCCTGACGAAGTGGCCCATGCGCTCTGGCACGGCGGTGTACGCGATGGCGGATTCCTGCAGGACCGCCCGCCCTTCGAGCAGGCAGTAGTTCGTCAGCCGACGGTCGTCACCGAAGATCGCGGGGCGGCCCATGAAGGTCTGGGTCAGGAAGTCGTGGCGGTAGCGGGCCAGGATGTCGACCCGGTACAGGGCCAGCGAGCCGCAGGCGCAAAGCACCGACCCGAACGACGAGTAGGCTGCCCGGTCGAACAGGAAGGACTGAGAGTAGCGCAAGTCGATCAGCCGGGTCAGCAGGTTTCGGCGGTAGTTCAGGGCCAAGACCAGGCCGGTTGCGACCGTGGTGGACGGATTGCCGAACGGCACCACGATTTCGCTCACGGCCCGGCGTTCCAGCACCGTGTCCGAGTCGACGCCGAGCAGAGCGTCGATCCCCGGCTGCATGTCCAAAGCGACCATGAGGGCGTGCCGCTTGCCGCGGTTGACCGGCTGCCGGACAACCACCAGCCCGATCCCGTTGCGCTCGAAACGCTCACGCCATCTGTTGGCCTCCTCGAAGGCCGCTGTGGTGTTGGAGCAGTCGTCCACAACGGCCACGGAGTGCACTCTGCGGGTTTGGCCCAGAATGGACTCCAAGCAGGCGGCCAGCATGGCGGGGTCTTCGTTGAAGACGGGGATGGCAACGCCGATTTTGAGCTTGTCGACCGGTCGGCCGACGGACTGGGCGGTGGCCGGGCGGTGTCTGCCCACCATCAGCAAACGGGCCGCGAAAAGGCTGACGGCCGCCACCCCGTACCAGGTGGGGCCGCCGGCCCGGCCCCACATCAAGACCAGGCCGACGGTGGTCCCGATCAGGACCAGCCAGCCTCCCGGCTTCACGGCTCGCGGTTGATTTTGGGCCGCCGGATCAGGCGCGACAGCGCCACCGCGCCCAAGCCTGCGGCCACCGCCACCACCGACAGCCACCACACCTCGACGGTGACGGCTCCGGTCCCAGCTAGCAGCGCCCCGCCGCCGATCGGCAACAAGGGTGAATCCTCATACATTCCGGGGCTCCTCTCTTTCCCGGTCAACTGGCCGGCCAACACCAGGCACCGCAGGCGGGCGACCGTCTGGTCTCATTCGGCCGCCCGCCGCGCGCGGTGCTGGAGTCAACGCCGACCCGCGACTTACCCCGCCGGCGTCACTATCACGTGGTTGGTGTACCGCACGATCGGCGCGAAGCCGTCCGCCGTCACAGTCACCTTGACCACCAGATCTTTGCCGATGTCCGCCGACGTCAGGGTGTATGCGGCGCTGGTCACCGGCTGGTTGTTCGATCGCAGCAGTGAGATGCCTTGATACCACTGGTATGTGACGTTCGCGGTGGACGGAGTGTAATCGAGGGCGACGGTCAGCGTCCCACCCGGATGAGCCCCAGCCGGCGCGAGGGTGGCCGACTTGACCGACGGCGCGGGCGGCCCCGACACGAGCAAGTGCGTCGAGTAGTGGGTCACCGGATCGTAGCCGGTCTTCGACAAGGTGATCTTGGCCACCAGGTCTTGGCCCGAATCTGCGGCGGTCAGGGTGTAGGAGAGGCCGGTGGCGCCCGCTATCGCGGCCGTCCCCCGGAACCATTGGATGGAGCGAGAGGCGTCCGTCGGCGTATGAGCCAGCGTCAGCGCGACAGTATCACCGACGGCGGCCGTCGCTGGCAGCGACTTGGCCTGGACGGTGATCTGGTCTGCCACAATGACGTGGTTCGAGTACTTCACCAGCGACGCGTCACCCGCCCTCGCTGCCGTCACCTTCACCGAGATGTCTTGGTTGGCGTCCGCCGCCTGGAGGGTGTAGGAGGTCCCCTGAACCGTCGAAAGGTAGCGGGTGCCCCTGAACCACTGGTAGGTCAAGGTCGCGTCAGACGGGGCCGACACCGTCAACGTGAGCGTGCCGCCCACTTTGGCGTTGCCGCCAAGCACGGGTGTTGTCATGGTCACCGGCTCCCGGACCTCGATTTGCGCCTCCACCGTCAGGGGCGTCAGCGGCGAGGATTGCGTCACGCCCTGGGGCAGCAGGAAGGCGCCCTCGGCGGTGTAGGCACCCGGCGTGAGGCGGTCATATCCGGGGACGGACCAGTTCAAGGCGACTTGGTGGACGCCGCCTTCGGAGTCTGTCACCGTGGTCGTGTCCGGCAGTTGCGCGATCACGTCCGCCTCTGACGTGGCGTGCGCCACGGAAAC
>JAITFE010000009.1 GCA_031281585.1 Bifidobacteriaceae bacterium
AGCGGGAGCTTTGAGATCACGGTGAAGTCGATCGCGTCGGGTCAGGCGGTTGTGCATGTGAGGTCGAGTGGTCAGACTTCGGTGGTGTTGTCGCAGTCGAGTTGGGAGACGGGTTGGGCTGAGGCTTCGACGAAGGTGGTCGTGGCGACGGCGGGGGGCCGGTGGTCGGCGTCGTCGTCGGCGTCTTGGCTGAGGGTCAGCCCGGCTTCGGGGGACAGCGGCGGGTCGGCGACGTTGACGGCGGCGAGGAACGGGTCGACGGAGCCGAGGTCGGCGACGGTGACGTTCACGGCTGATGGGACGGGCCGGCAGTTCGCGGTGTCGCAGGACGGTGTCGCGGACGACCACGGGAACACCCCGGAGGCGGCGACGCGGTGGGATTTGGCCGGGTCCCCGGTGGCGTCGGGGGTGTTGGAGGTGGGCCCGGACGTGGACGTGTTCTCGTTCGAGGCGCCGGTGTCGGGGACCTACAAGTTCACCTCCGCTGGGACGGGGAACGTGTCGGGGTACCTGTACGACGCGTCCGGCAAGCAGATCGCGTACAACTTGGACTCCGGTCCGGGTTCGGACTTCTTGGTGTCGCACGCCCTGACGGGCGGGGATGGGTATTTCCTGGCGGTGAGGAACTCGAACCAGTCGGCGTCGAACTCGAACACGGGCGCTTACACGGTGGCGGCCGAGGTGCCGCAGGCCGCGGTCGTGTCGGTGTCCGCGGCCGACTGGGCGGCCCCGCAGACGGGTGGGTCGTCGGAGGTGGTGGTGACGACCAACCGGGGTTCGTGGTCCGGGGTTTCGTCGGAGTCGTGGCTGACGTTGAGCCCGAGGTCTGGTTCTTCGGGCCGGTCGGCGGTGTTGACGGCCGCGTTCAACGCGTCGACGGAGGCGAGGTCGGCGACGGTGGTGTTCACGGCCGACGGGGCGCGGGCGGCCGTGACGGTGTCCCAGGCGGGCGTCGTGGACGACCACGGGAACACCGCCCAGGCCGCGACCCGGTGGGACTTGGCGGCGGCCGCGGCGGGGAGCCTGGAGGTGGGCCCGGACGTGGACGTGTTCTGTTTCGAGGCGCCGGTGTCGGGGACCTACAAGTTCACGTCCGCTGGGACGGGGAACGTGTCGGGGTACCTGTACGACGCGTCGGGGGCGCAGATCGCGTACAACCTCGACTCCGGTCCGGGCTCCGACTTCTTGGTGTCCCACGCCCTGACCGGCGGTCAGGGGTATTGCCTGGCGGTGCGGAACTCCAACCAGTCGGCGTCTAACCGGAACACGGGCCCCTACACGGTAACGGCGGCCGTCCCGGCCGGGTCGTGGGTGTCGGCCTCCGCGTCGGGGTGGGCGGCGCCGCAGACCGGCGGGGCGCTGACGGTCGCGGTCGCGACCAGCGGGCAGTCGTGGTCGGGGTCCTCGGACGCCTCCTGGGTGACCCTGTCGCCCCGGTCGGGGTCCCCGGGGCGCCAGGCCGTCCTGACCGCGGCGTTGAACCCGACCCCCCAGCCCCGCACCGCGACCGTGACGTTCACCTCCGACGGGGCGAGGGCGTCCGTCACCGTCCACCAACCCGGAGCGGTCGACGACCACGGCAACACCCCCGCCGCCGCCACCGAATGGGACCTCGCCGCCGCCCCGGCCGCGTCCGGGGTCCTCGAAACGGGACCGGACGTCGACGTGTTCACCTTCACCGCGCCCGCCACCGGGACCTACAAACTCACATCCGACGCGACCGGGAACGTCTCCGGATACCTCTACGACCAGGCCGGCAAACAAATCGCCTACAACCTCGACTCCGGACCCGGCCTGAACTTCCAAATCACCCGGACCCTGACAGCCGGGGAAACCTACCACCTCGCCATCCGCAACTCCAACCAAACCCAAACCAACACCAACACCGGCCCCTACACCATCACCGCCACCCACACATAAACCCACAACCCCCGTCCCCGCCCCGGCGGCCACCACCACCGGGGCGGGGTCCGGGAGGGCGATTCGGGACCTATGTCAATAACGGTGGGTGGGGCTTGCGGTTGGGCAAGACCTCATTTGGCGCGCGCTTGGGAATTGGGCCCAGACGGCGGGCCGTAGGGTTAAAGGCATGTCGATTTGTGTGACCGGCGGGGCCGGGTATATCGGGGCGCACGTGGTGCGTTTGTTGCAACGAGCCGGCCACGAGGTGATCGTGATCGACGATCTGTCTTACGGCGACGCGGCCAGGGTTGGTCCCTCTGAGCTGATCCAGCTTGACTTGGCCGACACGGCCGAACTGC
The DNA here is from genome assembly GCA_031281585.1 of Bifidobacteriaceae bacterium. Classification (NCBI taxonomy): domain Bacteria; kingdom Bacillati; phylum Actinomycetota; class Actinomycetes; order Bifidobacteriales; family Bifidobacteriaceae; species Bifidobacteriaceae bacterium. The sequence continues at coordinate 2,262 of JAITFE010000009.1, forward strand.
CCAGGTTGCAGGCAGCGCTGGACGGGTGCACGGCGGTTGTCCACATTGCGGGCCGCAAACAAGTGGGCGAATCGGTCGAGCGACCGGCCTGGTATTACCAACAGAACATAGGCGGAATGGCAAACCTGCTGTTGGCGATGCAGGCGCAAGATGTGGACCGACTGGTGTTTTCGTCATCGGCGGCGGTTTACGGGCAACCAAAGGTGGACCGGGTGCGGGAAGACATAGAGCTCCAGCCGATCAACCCGTACGGGGAATCGAAACTGGTGGGCGAATGGCTGGTGCGGGACGCGGCCCGGGCGTGGGGGCTGCGCGGCGTCAACATGCGGTACTTCAACGTGGCCGGCGCTGGCTGGGACGACCTGGGGGATCCGGCGGTACTGAACCTCATCCCGATGGTTCTCCAGAAGCTTTACGAGCACCGCGCGCCCGCCATCTTCGGGGACGACTACCCAACCCCGGACGGCACCTGCGTGCGGGACTACATCCATGTTGTGGACATCGCCACGGCGCACATGATCGCCATGGACTATCTGGAGCGGGATGTGCGGCCGTTCGACGCGTTCAACATCGGCACGGGCGCCGGCACCTCGGTCCGGCAGGTCATCGAAATGGTTGGCGAGGTCACCGGTCTGGACACCACCCCGGTGATGGAGCCGCGCCGCCCCGGCGACCCGCCGGTCCTAATCGGCGCGGTCGACCGGATTGAGCAGACCTTCGAATGGAAGGCCCAGCACGACCTCCGGTCCATAGTCGACTCGTCCTGGCGGGCCTGGCAGGCGGGCCCGAAGCGCATTTCCTGAGCCGGGGCTCGGAAGGGTTTTTCGCCGGGATTTCTGCGCGGCGCGTGGGTAATAGCCCCCAGATTGCCGCAAATGAAAGCCTTTTGGTGGGTAGCTTGTCGGCTAAGTAGGCCCCGATGCCGCGAGCCGCCCCCCAACTCGGTCTCGCGCTGAGAAGACTGAGGAACCCCAAATGTCCCCTGCAGCCCCCTCCGATCACAGTTCGTCGAGCCGTCTTGCCGCCGCCACCCGCTGGTTGAAAGCCGGTCTAAACGCGGGCGGCCCCGCGCTGCCGACCCGGCCCGGCAGCCGCCGGGCTCACCGGATCCTGGCCATGGCCGTGGTCTTCGCCACGGCCGCCGCCGGCGCGGTGGTGCTGCAAACGCGGCAAAGTGCTGAGACTTCCGAGGCGGTGACCTATCTGAACTCGTTCAACGGGGTGTTCTCGAAGGACGATCTGTGGATGGTGGGCACGGGGGACTGGTACGTGCGTCCCGCCTATGTCTCGCAGCCGTGGACGGCAACCTCTGAGGACTTCAATGATCGGACGGAGCAGGGGTATTACAAGACCGGGGACGCTGACGGCTCCGCTTGCGGTTCAGCTGCTGCCTACTGGCAGAACCTCGCGATGGGGCCAATCCTCATTGCGCAAGGCGACAACCGCATCGCCCAGGTGGGTTGGGACCAGGCAGGCGGAGACGCCGGAGTCGTCTTCTCGGGCAACGGCAATTGTTACACCATCCCCGATATGACGCCGTCTGCGGCTGCTTTCGACACGACTTGGGGGGGCGAGGTCAACCAGAAGACCGGCGAGATCTACATGATCAACTCGGCGACGGAGGACTTCGACGGCGACGGGGTCAATCCCGGGTCAGACACGACCGACCCGCAGTTCCAACTCATCAAGATCGTCAACAACGGCACACAAGCCGCGCCGTCCTTTGCGGTGCAGTACTTGGCGGCGTCCTCCACGGCTCCGCCCGCGCCCGGCGCCAACACCCTCGCGCAGGCCGCTTTTCTGGCCGGGAAGGGCACAGCCGCCAGTTTCGGCGGCAACTGGGGCCTCGGCAGCGACATGGCGATCGACGCCAATGGCAACGCCTACCGCATGGCTCGTTTTGACCTGAGCGGGACAACAAACGATGTGTGGGCACTTGTGCGCTTCAACGTCCCGCGCAACGCGGACGGCACACCGAGTTCGACAGGCTGGACCTACAACGTGGTCAAGGTCCTAGACAACACTGCGGCAGACAGCGTTTGGGGCATGGCCTTCCTGAATGGCGCCCTCTACACTGGGCACGCCAGCGACGCGATCCATCGCTGGGACCCGATCTCCGGCACCAGCGAATACCTGGGCAACCCAATTCCGCTGCGGGACCTGGCCTCGGCGCAGATGGCGCCCGTGATTGAGGGCAGGGTTTACCGCGACGTCAACGGCGACGGTGTGATCACACCTGGTCAGGACACCGGGTTGGGTGGTGTGACGCTGGAGATTTGGCAGCAGGTCGGGACGGCGGCACCGGTTTACCGGGGACCCTTGACCACGGACACCGACGGAACCTATTCGGCGCTTTTGCCGTCCGCGCGGGACACGTTCTACATCCGGGTGGTGCCCAGCACGGCCGCGGGGATCAACGTGGGCCAGTCCTACGCCTCGGCCGGGACCTACGGGACCGGCGGGGCCGTCAACGTGGTGACACCGCTTTGCTTCAGCACTGAGGGCGACTACCGGGAGCAGACCGCGTCCGGACCGTGCCGGGGGGCCAGGGCGGACGGGATAGACCCTCCGACCATCACCAGCCCGATCGCCGCCACAGGCGGCGCCAACACGGTCACCAAGATCGAGATGAACTCTGACTCGGCGGTCGTGACCGCCGACTTCGGTTTGAGCACGGGCCTGTCCTGGGGCGACGCGCCCGACACGTACAAGACCAGCAACGCGAACGAGGGCCCCTACGGCGCGCCGGACGCGCTCTATCTGGGGGAAAAGCTGAGCCATTACCCGGATGGGGCGCCCAGCGAGACGGCATCGGACCATGACGCGACCGACGACGGGCTGTTCGTGACGCCGAAGCAAAACGACAACACCTACGAGGAATCGGACTGGGTGCTGGCGCAAAACCAAGTCCTGGCGGTGGGCGTCCCATACCGGTTCCGGGTGAAGATGTCCGGGGCGGCCGTCCCCGGCGCGTCGGCCAAGGCGTGGCTGAGCCCGCTGACCGGCCACGGGCAGGCGGCCGAAACCCTGTCCAGCGCGCTCCTGGGCGGCCCGGCCGACCAAAACGGCTACGTTCACGGCGAATACACGGTTCCCGCGACCGCGCCGGCGGGCGGCCTGGCCAACGTGTACGCGCGGGCCAGGGTTGGCCAGGACAGCAACTTCACGCAAGACTCCCGCGGCACCGGCGACCCGGCCACCACCGCGTGGGTGCCGCGCGGCGAAATCGAGGACTACCGCCTGGCGATCGCCAACGGCGTGCTGCGCATCAAAGCCAGGACCACGGGCGGCCAGGCGGCCCACGTCAACCTGAGCGTGAGCAACGTCTTGGCCACAGCGCCGTCACAAACGCAGGTCAGCCTGCTGACCAACGCTGACGGCAGTTTTGTGCGCTCGCCGGCGGCGCTCGCGATCGTGAACATGGCTCAGCCGTCGACCATAACCACCACCGGAGTGGGGCCGGCCTCGGCAACCGGTCTGAACGGGTGGAAGCTCATGGCGAACGCAACCCGCTGCTATAACTCGGTCACAGGCGCCGTGATACCCGCCACCGCGACCAGTTCCGAACTCGGCGTGACCGCGTTCAGTTCCATGTTGCAGGACGTGACCTGCGAGTTGACCTATGGGGCCGCGGTTACCGGCCAATATTCGACGCTTGAGGTGACGCCGGTGCCGGATCCGGCCAGCCCGTTGACAACCGGCCCGGGCGCCTACCAGGTCAAGGTGACCGCCCACGGTTACGTGACGGACGCCGAGGGGCAGACCGTCGAGGTGCCGGTGCCGGGAGTGGAGATCGCCTTCGCGCTCGATCCGTCGGCTGGCGACGCCACGCTGGACGGCGCTTTCTTCGCCCCCAATTCTGACCGGACCTACACCTGCGTCCTGAACGACCAGGGCGAATGCACGGTCACCGTCCAGGCGAAGCACCGGGGCGACTATTTGGTGAGCGCGAAGGCTGAGGGGGGAACGGTCGACGTCGGCTCGGCGCACCTCTATTTCACCGAAGGTAATCCCAGCGAGGACCAGTCCTACGCCCAGATCACGCAGAGGGAGAACCAGTTGGCGGACTACCAAGCGCCTGGAACCTCGCAGGCGACCTGGGGCAAGCAGACCATCACCGTCAGCGTTCGGGACGCGTTGCGCGAGCCGGTGACGAGCGCGGCCGGCGACCTGTCGGTGGCGGCGGCCACCGGCGATCTGTGGAACGGCGAGGGGCTTGGTTTCTCCGACGGCGGCGCTTTTGTCTGCGCCGAAACACCCCAGAACGGCGCCTGCTACAGCGGCGACTACCAGGTGGTCGTCTATTCGGCCAGGGCCGGCGAGCGCCAATTGGTGGTGACGCTCGGCACGGGCGCGAACGCCTTCCCGATCAAGAACATTGGCGATTCGACCACGGTATTGAAGACCACGTACGCCACGCCGCCGGTCAGCGCCACCGATTCGACTCTGATCGTTTCGCCGTCGGTGCCGGTCAACGATCCGGACAGCCGCACCGGCGCGCCCGATGGCGTGCCAAGCCTTATCGACGTCGGCTCGCCTTACAACGTGACGGTGACGACATGGGACTCCGGGCGCAATAACAAGGTCGGGAACGTGTCGTTCGCGTTGGTCCTCGCGGGGGCCGATTGCCACGGCACTTTCCCGGACGGCCAGACCACGACCACCCTTTCCACTTCGGAGCTGGGCCGGTACCCAACGACGGTGTCTTCCAGCCAGGCGGGCTCCTGCACGCTGACGGCCACGTTGACCGGCCCGGGCACCGCGGTCGGCGGGTCGCCGAAGACCCTGCGCTGGGGCGACCCGATAGTGGATCCCGGCAACCCGAACACGTGGTTTGACGTGTCAACCGATGAGGTGGTGGCGGATGGCGCGCATTACGGCACCGTCACCGCCTCCCTGTACGGCACGAACGGCCTGCCGGTCACCACCGTCACGGACCTGCACGCCAACGGCCCGGCGGGCGGCGGCGTCACGGTTGGCACGTTCACGCATCAAGGCAACGGCGTCTACACCGCCTCCTTCAGCGGGGTGGACCCGGGCGACAAGCTGATCCAGGTCTTCCAGGACGCGCAGGGCATTCCGGTCAAGGCCCAGGGCGGCAACGACACGGCCCACCTGATCCCCGGCCCCGGCACGGCGGCGACGTCCTGGCTGGTGCAGCCAACGGACAGCGCGGTGGCGGATGGCGTCGCCACCATCACGATCGGGGCCCGCGTTTTCGACAAGGACGGGCATCCGGCCGACCGGGGCTCGGTCGCGTTCACCATCGACACGGATCTGGCGGTCGGCACCACCCAGGGCTCGGCCGTGATCACGGCCCAGGTCAACTCCGCGGGCTGGGCTGAGATCAAGGTCACGTCTCGCAAGGCGACCTCGGTGCACGGCGTCTACGTGGTCACCGCCACCATTGGCGGCGAGGCGATCAACGCCGTCCGGGGCGAGGATGAAGCCGCCGAGTTGCGCCGCGACGGCAAGGTCAACCCGGTCTTCATAGCCGGCGACCCGGACCCGTTGAAGTCGGTCTTGACGGTGCCGACCGCTGCGGGCGGCGCCACCAAGGTGGCCAACGGCACCGAGCAGCACCGCGTTCAGATCCTGGTCAAGGACGCCAACGACAACCCGGTGCCGGACGCGTCGATCCAGTTTGACTACACCTGCGTTGGCCAGGCCGGCTACACCTGCTCCGGGAGCTGGACCGGGGTCCACACGGGCGCGGACGGGATCGGCTATTACGACTGGTCCACCGCCAAGGCGTCCACTTGGACCATCGCCGGCTTCTTGGGCGCGGACCAGGTCCAAGGGTCTCCTGGGACCGCCGTCTTCAAGCCCGGACCGCCGGTGGGCGGCCCGGACAAGACCCGGCTGGAGCCGCCGGCGGCGGCCGCGCGGGCGGACGGATCCGACACGCAAACGGTGCTCGCCTACGTGATTGACGGCCAGGGCAACGCCATCCCGGACGCGAGCGTCAGTTTCACCATCCCGGCGAACGTCACCGCCAACGGCGTGACCGGCCCCGGACCGGTGGCCGCCACCACGGACGCGGACGGGATTGCCCGGCTGGTGGCCGTCTCCGGCCTGGTCGGCGTCTACAGCGTCACGGCCACCGTGACGACTGATTCGGGAACAATCAACATCACCGAGGGCTCCCCGGCCCGCATTGAGTTCACCAACACGCAACTCGACCTGTCGGACTCGGTGCTGACGGTCACCACGGCCCCGGCCGTGAAAACCGTGCGCAGCGAATACCACCAGGTCAAGGCGGATTTGATCGACACGACCGGCCAGCCCTACCAGCCGGCCACCACGGTGGTCTTCGCCTACCGCCTGGGCACCACCGGCGCGTGGACCAACGGGCCCGCGCTCACCACCGCCGCGGGCACGGTGACCTGGACTGACTTCACGGTCGCGATCGCCGGCACCTACCAAGTCCGGGCGACCGTCGGTGGGGTTCAGGTGGGGGCCATCCAGGAGGCCAAGTTCGGCCCCGGACCGGTCGACGCGGCCGCGACGTTGGCTTCGCTTTACGTCGACTCGACTCCGCGGGCGAACGATGGCGTGGCGACCGTCCCAGCGTCCATGAAGGCCCAGGACGCGGACGGCAACGCCGTCAAGAACGTGCCCCTGTCATTCGAGCTGCTCTACGCGGGGAACGGCCCGGTGTTCACCTCGACAAACGGGAAGACGGCATCGGGAACCTCTGGCGACGACGGCTTGGTGCACGTGTCGATCACGTCCCTGTACGAGGGGCATTTCGACGTGCGCGGCCAGATCGGCGCTGACCTATCCGGGGCGCCGTACCCCAAGGCGAACTTCACGGTCGACGTGCCGGATCCGGCGCGGTCCAGCTTCTCGGTGGCGCCGACCGCCGCAAACGCCTCTCCCGCCCAGGTGATCGCGGACAATTCCGACTCCTACACCGCGACAATCGTGCTGCGCAACGCCGCTGGGGTCGCCATCAACGGCGTGGGCGGAACGCTGTACTTCACGCCGAAGGGCATCCCCGGCGCAACCGAACAGACCGTCCCGTTCATAGTGGGCGTGAACGGCGCGCCGCAGGGCACGGCTGAGGTGGTCTTGAAGACCCTCAAAGCCGGACTGTGGGATGTGGGCGTGAAGATCGGGGCGGACCCGGTGGCAACCCAGCCGCTTGGGACCGTCACCACGGTCGAGGTCGAATTCGTGCCGGGGCCGATCGCCCACGGCGCGGACCGCAGCCGCCTGGTCTCCCCGACCGCGGCCGCCAAGGCCGACGGGACGGACACCCAGACGGTGACCGCCCACGTGATGGACGCGAACCAGAACCCCTACAAAGCCGCCGATGTCGTCTTCAGCCTCCCAGCCAACGTCAAGTCCGGGACGCTGACCGGCGAGGTCACAGTTCGAACCGACGACCAGGGCGTCGCCCGGCTGGTCGCCACTTCGACCGTGGTCGGGGAGTACAACATCACTGCTCGGGTTGGGTCGGTCGCGTTGACCCACAGCTCGCCCGCCAAAGCGCGCTTCACCAACGCCGACCTGAGCTTGCCGAACTCGAAGTTCACCATCCCGACCGCCGGGACCGAGAAAGTGGTGCTGAGCGAACACCACACGCCGAAGGTGGAGTTGTTTGACGCGACGGGCAACGCGTATCTGCCCGCGACCAGCGTGACCTTCAGCTACAAGCTCGCCTCCGCGAGCACCTGGACCGCTGGCGCGACCTTGCCCACGTCAGGCGGGGTGGTGACCTGGACTGCCTTCACAGTCGCGGCGGCGGGCACGTATGACGTCAAGGCCGAGGTCAGCTCCGGCCAGGTCGGCGGGGTGCTGCAAGCCGCCTTTGGGCCGGGGCCGATCGACTTGGACCTGACCAGGGCGTCGTTCTGGCATTCGACCGGCGCGGTTTTGTCTGACAACCACGCGACCCATTCGGCCAGCATTGTGGTCCAGGACGCCTCAACCAACCCGATCCGGAACCAAGCGGTCACATTCACGCTCGACCCGGCCAAGGCCGCCCACTTTGTGGATCAGGCGACCGGGGCCGACTTGGGCAAGTCCGTCAATGTGTTGTCCTCGGACGTGGGCCTGACCCGGATTTGGCTGGCGGACGGGACCCCGGAGACCACGCACCTGACCGTCGCCATTGGCTCGGATCAGGTTGGGGAGACCGACTTCCAGTTCTCAACGGACGCGCCCTCGGCCCTCAACTCCAGTTGGGTGGTCACCCCCGCCGGCGCGCAGGTGGCCGACGGCGTGGCCGCGTTCACCGCGACCGTGACGGTCCGGGACGCCACCACCCCGACGCCTTTGCTGGTGCCGAACGCCGAGGTTGCCTTCGAGGTGCCCGCCCAGGTCCGGATAGTCGAGGCCGGGCCGTACCTGACCGGCTCGAACGGCCAGGTCACCGTCCACCTCACGTCTGAGATCGCCGACACCTACCCGGTGCGGGCGCTGATCGGCGGGGACGGGATTGCGCCCGATCCGACTTCGATCACATTTGAAGCCGGTCCGATCAGCTTCGAACCGGGCAAGACCACTTTGCGGGGTCCGGGCGTCACCGCCGTGGCCAACGGGACCGCCCGCCTGGCAGCCACCGCGACCGTGCGGGACGCGAAGGCCAACCCGGTGGTGGACGCCGTTGTCGAGTTCTCGGTGCCGGCGGGGTTGACCGCCAAGACCGCTGCCGGGGACCTTGCGGGTCCCGCCGTGGTCGAGGTCGCCGTCGACCCGGTCACAGCGGTCGCCGTCCTCGAATACGTCACCACGGTGGCGGACTCGTATGAGGTCACCGCCCGCGCCAAGAAGGGCGCCGCCGGCGCCTACGGCGACATCACCGACGGGTCGCCCGCCACGCTGACCTTCACACACGGTCCCGTGTCGGCTGCGACCTCGGTCATCGCCAAAGACCGCCCCGGCCCGCTGACGGCCGACGGCGTTCAGGCCTACGGCGTCACCGTCACGCTGCTGGACGCGGAGGGGAACGCGCACACGCAGGCCGACGTGCCGGTCCGGGTCACGTACACCCTGGGCAGCCAGACCACTGAGGAGGACTTGCTGACGAACGCGGCCGGGATCGCCTCAACTAGTTTCGCCACCCCCGTCGCCGGGCATTGGCAAGCCACCGCGACGGTCGCGTCCGCGCCCGTGGGAGTCGGCTCGCCACTGCCCCTGGACTTCGAACCGGGACCGGCGGACCCGGACGTGTCCGTTTTCTCCACCACGACGGGCAACGTGCTGGCCAACGGGACCGCCGCGCATTCCGCTTGGGTGGTTGTCACGGACGCGCAAGGCAACCCGGTGACCGGCCGGACCGTCGCCTTCGCGGTGGCGACCGGCGCGCCCGCAGTGGCCGGGCCGGTCCTGACCGGCGGCTCGCCGTCCGCGACCGCGGTGAGCTGCGATCCTTCGGCCGCCGACGCGCCAACCTGGTGCGACCAGGCGGGCAAGGCGCTGGTCTATGTGACCTCCAACGAGCCGGGCTCCTTCGCCGCGTCGGCAACCCTGGAAAGCCAGAACGTCAACGGCTCGCCCAGGGACGTCACCTTCGAATCCGGGCCCGCTGACGAGGTGACCTCCAGTTACACCATCACGCCGCTGGCCAGCACCGCCAACACGGTGTCGGTGCCGGCGTCCGGCGCGGACCCCTACACCGTCACAGTGACGGCCCGGTCGGTGGCCCAACTGCTGGTGCCGGGGGCCCAAGTTCGCCTGGACGGGCTTGACCCGGCCGTCGCCGTCAGCCCGGCGGAGGCCGGCTTCACCGGCACGCCCGCCAGCGCTAACTTCGGCACCTTCACCTGGCAGTTGACCTCAACCCAGGCGGCGGCGTTCACCGGGCGCGTCCAACTGCTGACCGTTGACGGTTGGCAAAACGTCGGCGAGCCGTTCTTGGCCCGCTTCGGCGCCACCGACCCGGTGGCGGGCAACTCCCGGCTGTCCATCCCGACAGCGGCCGGCGGGGCCACCAAGGTGGCCGACGGGTCCCAGACCCACCGCGCCGAAGTCGAACTGCGGGACGCGAACCAAAACCTCGTCCCCGGAGCCCAGGTTGTGTTCACCTGGAGCTACCCCAACGGCGGCGGGACGGAGAGCGGGACGTACCAGACGGCATCGGGCAACAATGGCGTGGCGGTCTTCGAATTCAGTTCCACCAAGGCTGTGACCTGGACCATCGCGGCCACGGTGGGCGGTCAGGCGGTACTGGACTCGCCGCGGCAGGCGGACTTCATCGCGGGGCCGCCGGCCGGCGCCACCAGCGAACTGATCTCCCCGCCCGCAGCCGCGCGCGGCAACGGCGAGGGCGTCCAGGCCGTCCAGTTGATCCTGCGGGACGCCAACGGCAACACCGCCGGCTGCTGGGACGGGGCCGTGGAGGTCCCGTGCGACGCGGCCTTCACCATCCCGGCGGGGACGTGGGTCAGCCAAGGGGCGACGCGGATCAGCGGCCCGGCCACCGTGGTGGTGCAGGCGGGGCTCTCACGGGCGGCGACCGGCGCGGGCCTGGCGGTGATCGAGCTCTACGGCGACATGGGCCAATGGCAGATCTTCGCCTCGGTCAACGGGGAACCGGTGACCAGGGCGGACGGGGTCGCGGACCTGAATGGTCAGCCGCGCCCGGCGGTGATCAGGTTCACGGACGCGATCGCGCCCGGGCAACCGACCCTTGACCCCTCGGACGGCCACCACATCTCCGGCTCGGTCGACCAAGGCGACCTGCTGGACGCGGCAGAAGGCGAGCTGGTCGCCGTGGTGGTTGACCCCGCCACGGGCGACGAGTTGGCCCGCTGCGCGGTCGGGCCGGACGGCACGTTCGACTGCGAGTTGGCCGGACTGGAGGATGGGACGGAGATCCGCGTTCGCATCGAGGATTCGGCCCACAACCCGTCCGGGCAGGTCGGCACCGTGGTGGACGCGGTGGCGCCGGGCGAGCCGGTGCCGGGACCGTCCGACGGGACGGAGATCGGCGGCAAGGGCCGGGAACCCGGCGACGCGATCATCGTCACAGATGAGGACGGCGAGGAGCTTTGCCGCGCGGTTGTCGGCGAGGACCTGGCCTGGTCGTGCGAACTCGACCCGCCGCTGGATGAGGGCGACATGGTGACCATCATTGAGCGCGACCCGGCGGGCAACGCGACCGAGGTGCCTTGGCGCATCGGCGTGCCGCGCGTGGTGATGGGGACCCCGGTGCTGGAGCGCGGCGCGACTCAAACCGCCACCGGGTTCAACTTCCAACCCGGCGAGGAAGTCACCGCCGTGATGCATTCCGATCCGGTCGCGTTGGGTGCCGCCACCGCCGATTCCGACGGGAAAGTGGTGTTCACCTGGACCATTCCGGAGACGGCGGCAATCGGGTCGCACCAGGTCGTTTTGACCGCACCGCTATCTGGCGAGGCCTCGGCCGACTTCGTGGTCCAGGCGCTCGTGTTCACCGGCGCCTCGGGGATGGTCGGCGCCATCGGATCGGCCCTCGGCCTGCTGGCGGCTGGCTTCCTGCTGCTCCTGGCGGCGCGCCGCCGCCGGCGGGAGGAAGGGACGGCCTGAGCGCCGCGTTCTGACGGGAGGCGCGTTCTAGCGGGGGTGTGGGCGGTTCTGGTCGCAGACGTGGGTCGCCATTGACCCACGCGACTTACACCCTAACCTCTTCGCGCGCGGTGCCCCGCACGAACTTGGGTTGGTCCTGAGAAGTGGGGACGGCACCTGTTTCCGGCAAGCCGGAAACAGGTGCCGTCCCCACTTTCCTTCGGCAGGGCCGCCGCCGATCCTCTTTCCCATGCTCTCCGCCTTCTTGGGCTCGTCAGACGTCCACGGCCAGTTCCTCGCGGTCTAGTTCGGCCAGTCCCTCCTCGACTATGGCCGAGGGGAAGGAGCCTTCGCGCCGGGCCTTGGTCAAGTCCGCCCGCATGGTTCGGATCGCGGCCAGACGCAGTTCGCGCAGTTCCTCGCGGCGCTCGCGCTCTTGGGTTGGGGCCGATCCGGGCGCGGGCGGCTCGTCCACATTGGGCACCGTCACCCAGCGCAGGGTCTGGCGCGCCAACTCGACGGCGCGGGGCGTGTAGGGCGCACCGGACGCTTGGCGGGGAGGCGGTCGGTCGGCATCGAAAAACTGGGTGGCCGCGTCCGCCAAACGGTGGCGCAGAGCGATTCGCCACGCCTCGGTCTGAGCGGGGTCCTCGCCCCGCAGACGCAGAGCTTTGAGCAGGGCCGGGAGGGTGCCGCCCTGCAGGACCAGCGACACGCAGGCCACAACGAAAGCAATCAGAATCAGGGCGGGCCGTTCAGGCGTGTCCAGCGGCAGGGTCTGGGCCGCCGCCAAGGTCACCACCCCGCGCAACCCGGCCCATTCGAGCACTGCGCCCTCGCGCCAGCCCAGGCGGCCGGGCGCCGGGAACGGCCCGCCAGACGGGTAGCCTGCGCGCTGGCCACCCGGCGCGGGCTTTGCGGGCGGCGGGCCGCCGTCCTCCGCCGAAGCGTCGGCGAGTGTGTGGCCAGGTGGTTCGGCGTTGCCGCGGAATGGGGGGTCTGAGCGGCGGCCGAGTTTGGCCGTTGCGGGCGCGCCGTCCGTTGCGGCGGCGTTGGCGTGTGTTTGGCCAGGTGGTTCGGTGCCGCCGGGGGACTCGGTTGGCTGCCGACTGCCCCGATATCTCCGCACGTGATCTTGCCGCTTGCGGCGGCCCAGCCAGCCGAGCGTCGCAAGGGTGCACAGGCCGCGCACGGCGAGCACCGCCGCCAACGCCACGGCAGCGGTGGCGAGCGCCCGGCCAACCGAATCGTTTTCGCCTTGAAAACCCTGGTAGAGGCCGAATACCTGGAGGCCCATGGCCCCGAAGACGGCGCCCTCGGCCAACATGTCCACAGTCTCCCAGTTGGTCGCCTGGGCCAGGCGGTTGCGGGCAGACACGAACCGGGGCGCGCCTTGTCCCACTATCAGTCCGGCCACCACGACCGCGACCAGCCCCGATGATCCGAGGTGTTCCACGGGCAGGTACGCGGCGAACGGCACCAAGAAGGAGAAAACGGTGTGCAAGGTGGGATCCTGGATCCGGCGGCCGACCCGCAAAGCGAGCCATCCGACCACCGCCCCCACCGCGCTGGCAGCGCCGATGGCCCACGCGAAGTTCCAGGCCACAACGGGAAAGGAGACCGTCGCCGCCAAGGCGGTGCGCAGCATCACCAGCGCGGTCGGGTCGTTCAGCAGCGATTCTCCGCTCAGCAGGGTGACAACGTGGGGCGGGGCGCCCGCTTCGCGGATGATGGCTGTCGCCGCCGCGTCGGTCGGGGAGACGATCGCCCCAAGGGCTATGGCCACATTCAGGGGCACGGTCGGGAAGACCAGATGAACTGCGAATCCGGTGATCACAGCGGTGGCGATCACCAGGACCACCGAAAACACGGAGATGGCGCCCAGGTTCCGCTTGAGGTCGATCAGGGGAGTCCTGATGGCGGACGAATAGAGCAGCGGCGGCAGGATTCCGCCCAGAACCCATTCGGGGTCCACCTCCACCGCGGGCACGAACGGTGCCAGAGACACCGCCATGCCCAGCGCAACCAGGAGCAGCGGCGGCCCGACGCGCGTCCACCGACCGAGCGCGTTGGCCGCGAGTATTGCGCCCACCGCCAAGACCACCAAGATCACGGTTTCCATGACCTTTAGGCTAAGCCGCCGGTGAACAACCGGCCTCCGGCTGTGTTGGCTTGGTCAGCGCCAAGCGCTGACCTGAGGAAACACGGAAGGCGGCCGCAGTCCTCAGGCTGGGGCGGCGGCTTTTCGCCACCGCCCCAGAACGCCATGCGCTGGCCTTCACGGTGGGAACGGCCAAACTGCCCACTGGACAGGTTTCTACGCGGCGAGGGGACGCTCTTCAAGACGTCCTGAGCCCGGTTAAGTTCCACGGCGGCGTGCCACTGCAACTTCCGGGCTCTTCGTGATCCACCGCTGGATCACGAAGACGTTCTGGGTTGCACTGGAGGCCGCCGGGGGGGCGGGAGGGCTCCGGAAGCGACTTTGATCGCGATCGTGATCCACCAGCGGATCACGAAGACGTTTTGGGTCGCATCACACGCCCGTGGCGGCGGCCTGAGCGCTTGGCGCCCGCCCTGAGGCGACCAAAAGGTGACCAAAGCCGGGGACGCCGGGACGCCGCCGGGCGGCGGGAGGCAGACTGGGGAACTCCGTCGCGGAACTGGCCGAACCGGCCGCACCGACCCGTGATGCCTGAAACGTGAGGAGAACCACATGTTGACCGTCCGAGACTTCACCGAGATCAACCCGATGTACGCGCGGCCGGGAGAGCCGGTCGCCGCGCCCAGGACCAAACTGGGGGACGTCGAACTGCTGCCGGAGACGGCGTACCAAATGGTCCACGACGAATCCATGCTGGACGGCAACGCCCGCCTCAACCTGGCCACCTTCGTCAGCACCTGGATGGACGATTACGCCAACCGGCTTTACGCCGAAGCCTTCGACAAGAACGCGATCGACAAGGACGAATACCCGCAGACCGCGGCGATTGAGCAGTACTGCTGGCACATGCTGGCGGAACTGTGGCACGCGCCGAATCCGGCGAACACGATTGGAACCTCCACCACGGGGAGTTCGGAGGCGTGCATGCTGGGCGGGTTGGCGCTGAAGCGCCGCTGGCAACAGCGCCGGCGGGCGGAGGGCAAGCCGACCGACAAGCCGAACCTGGTCATGTCGGTCGGGGTGCAGGTGTGCTGGGAGAAGTTCTGCAACTACTGGGACGTGGAGGCCCGCCAGGTGCCGATCAGTCTGGACCACAAGGTGCTAGACGGCTCCGACCTGGACAAATACGTCGACGAGAACACAATTGGCGTGGTCGCCATCATGGGCGTGACGTACACCGGCATGTACGAGCCGGTGGCTCAAATCGCCTCCGCCCTGGACCGCATCCAACTGGAGACCGGCTTGGACATCCCGATCCACGTGGACGCGGCGTCCGGCGGGATGATCGCCCCGTTCTGCCAGTCCGACCTGGTGTGGGATTTCCGACTCCCGCGAGTCGCCTCGATTAACACGTCCGGGCACAAGTACGGCTTGGTCTACCCGGGCCTTGGCTGGGTGGTCTGGCGCGACCAGTCGCTGCTGCCGGAGGATCTCATCTTCCGGGTCAGCTACCTGGGCGGCGACATGCCCACTTTCGCGCTGAACTTCTCCCGGCCGGGCGCGCAGATCCTTCTCCAGTACTACATGTTCTTGCGCCTGGGCCGGCCCGGCTACACGCGCGTTCAGGAGGGCTCCTTGGACGTGGCGCGCTTCCTCGCCATGTCGATCGGCCAGATGGAGCAGTTCGAGCTTTGGAACGACGGCTCCGACATCCCCGTCTTCGCCTGGTCGCTCCGCGAGGATCCGGCCCGCAAGTGGTCGCTCTACGACCTCTCCGACCGCCTGCGCATGCAGGGCTGGCAGGTCCCCGCCTACCCCATGCCGAACAACCTGCAGGATCTCACCGTCCAGCGGATCGTGGTCCGCAACGGCATGTCCATGGATCTCGCGGACCGCTTCATGGCCGAGTTTGCCGCCGCCGTCGCCTACCTCGACAAACTAGACGGCCCGCTTCCACAGCCCGCCAGCCAGCCGGTCGCGTTCCGGCACTGACGGCCGCTTCGGATACCGAGGAACGCCGAGGAGTCTTGCATGGCAGTCACAGATTCTCATCCGATCATTCCCACGCCAAGTTCGGGCCCGGCGCCTGGTGGGGACGCCGCGCCCGCCCCCGCGCCCGATGCCGTTGGGTCGCCCCCGCCGCCAACCTCGCCCGCCGCCAACCGAGCGTCGGGCGCCTACCTGAGCGTGTTCAACATCGCCATGATGACCACGGTGACGGTGATGTCGTTGCGCTCGCTGCCGACCATCGCCACGTACGGGCTGGGCTCGGTCACCATGTTTGTGGTTCCGGCCATTTTGTTCCTGGTGCCGACCGCGCTCGTCGGCGCGGAATTGGCGACCACGTGGAAGGGAGGGGTCTACGTCTGGGTGCGGGAGGCCATGTCCAACCGCTGGGGCTTCGTGGCGATCTGGTTGCAGTGGATTCAGAATGTGGTCTGGTATCCCACGCAGTTGGCTTTCATCGCGGCTTCGATCGCGTTCATGGTGGGCGTGCCGTCGCTGTCGAATTCGGGTCTGTTCACCGCGGTTGTGATCCTGGTGGTCTATTGGGTCGCCACGGTCATCACACTGCGGGGCGGGAACCTGTTCGCCAAGGTCTCGTCTTGGGGCGGGGTGATCGGAACCCTCATCCCGGCGGCGCTGCTGATTGTGCTGGCGCTGGCCTGGTTGGCGGGCGGCACCCCGTCGCAGGTGCCGCTGGAGGCCCGATATGTCATACCGCCCTTCACCGGGATCGGCTCGATTGTGTTGGTGGTCTCCAATGTCTTGGCTTATGCCGGCATGGAGGTCAACGCCGTCCACGCCGGTCAGATGCGCGACCCGCGCCGGGGCTTCACCAAGGCGATGGCGCTCTCGATGGTCCTGATTCTGCTGGTCTGCATCCCGCCCACGATCGCCATCGCGATTGCGGTCCCGCAGAATCAGCTGGGTTTCACCAACGGCATCAACATGGCCTTCCAGATCTTCTTCAACCACTTCCACATGAATTGGGCGACGTACGTGCTGTCCGGGGCCATCGCCCTGGGCGCCATCGCCTCGGTTGTGACATGGGTGGCCGGCCCTTCGACGGGGCTGCTGGCGGCGGCCCGCACCGGCCTGCTCCCACCCGCGCTGCAGAAGCGGAACAAGCACGGCATCCAGGACGGCATCTTGGCTCTTCAGGGGCTGATCGTCTCCGCCCTGGCGTTGATCTTTGTCCTGGTCCCGGACGTGTCGAACGCTTTCATCGCGTTGGTTGACATGGCCACCGCGTTGTATTTGATCATGTATCTGCTGATGTTCGCCGCGGCGTTGCGGCTCAGGCGCACGCAACCGAATGCCCCGCGCGGCTACCGCGTACCGGCCATGGGCCTGGTCGCGGGCGTGGGCTTTGTGGGGTGCCTGGCCGCGTTCGTCATGGCGTTCATCCCGCCCACGGGCCATTCGGCCGTGGCCCCATCCGCCTATCCCTGGCTGGTGGCTTTGGTGGTGGTTGTGCTGGGCGTCCCGCCGCTGCTCTTCTACCATTTCCGCCGCCCGCGCTGGGACCGGCGCCCCCGCTCCGCAAACCGGCCCTAGCGCCGCCCCACCCGCGCCCGGCGGCGACCCGGGCAAGGCGCCCTGCGGCCTGCGGGATCGGCACTGGCCCGGCCAGGCCGGGCGCGGATCACGGTTCGCCTCCAGGAAGGGGGTCCGCGCGCTCTTGGGCCGGGCTTGGCGCCACAATGGTGGCCATGCCCACGCTGGCCCAAGCGCAGGCGGCCATCCGCCGAGTCGCCAACTGGTGGCAAGCCACCCGCATTGGGCGGACCCTGGCCCGGTATTCGTCCGCGAACGGGTCTTTGCTGGCGGGCGGGATCGCCTACGCGGCGTTGTTCTCGCTGGTCGCGATCCTCACGATCGCGCTGACGGTGTTCGCGGCGGTCCTGGGGAGCGACCGGGAGTTGGACCGCCAGGTCGAAGACCAACTCGCCGGATGGTTCCCGGGCGTGCTCAAGGCGGGCGGCGACGGCCTGGTGGCGCCCAGTTCCTGGATCAAGTCGGGGGCGTTGTCGTTGACCTCGGCGGTGGCCGCCGCTGTGCTCGTGTGGTCGGCGCTGTCCGCAATGAGCGCGGTGCAGACCGGGGTGCGGGCAATGTTCCAACTGGCCCCCAGCCAAGGCGGCGCGGCGTGGCTCCGCCGAGTCTGGGCGCTGGCCGGGTTCGCCGGCCTGGGCATGGGGTTGCTGGCGAGTTCGATTGTGAGTGTGGGCACGGCATCGGCGGACGAATGGGCGGCGCGGCTCTTTGGCGGCGACGGCGCGGGGTTGGCCTTGCGCTGGGCCGGCTACGGCGCGTCTGTGCTGGTGGACGGGGCCTGCGTGGCGCTGATCTTCACGGTGGTGGCGGGCGCGCGGCCACCCAAACGTGACTTGCTGATCGGGTCGTTGGCGGCGGCCGCGGCGATGGGGGTGCTGAAGCACTTGGGCACCCGCGTGGTGGCGCACGCGACGGCGAACGCGCTGCTCGCCTCCGCGACCACCGTGGTCACCCTCTTGGTATGGGTCAATTTGATGGCCCGCGTGGTCCTCTACGCCGCCGCGTGGACCGCCAACCCGCCTTTGCCGCCCGATGCCGTCCGCTCGCCACCCCCTAAACCCCCGCCGGTCGCGGGGCCAGCCGGCAGCCGATAGACCGCGTGCGGAGCGCCGCGGGGCCGCGGCCGGTCGTCTTCCGACCGTGAGCCAGCACTCGTCCGGCGAGGCAGTGCGTGTTCCGCCGTTGGGTCCGGCAAGCGGCCGGTAGACCGTGCGCGGGCTGCCACGGGGTTGCGGCCGGTAGCCATCCAACCGTGGATCAGCGCTTGTCCGGGAACGCCGTGTCTGCTTCGCCGTTGTCTTGACGCCGCTCCTCGGGGATGAGTTCTTCCAGGCCGGCCGGGTCCCAGTTGGCCGCCCGCCGGGCCGAAGCGGCCCGGCGGACCAGCGGCAGCGATCCCGTGCACACGGACGTCACCCAACGCGCCGACCGGGCCTGCCCCCGCACGAACCGAATCAGGTCCGGGTCCCCCATCGCATGGTCGACGCCCCGGCCGCCTGGCACCATCAGCACGTCGGCGGCCGGCGAATCGACGAACGTCACATCCGCCCCGATGGTGAAGCCGCAGTCGGTCGGAACCGGCTCCGAACCGGCGGCGGCCACGTGGAAGTCGATCCCGGGCGTCTTGGCGAACACCTCGGCGGGCCCGGTCAGGTCCAACTGCGTCACGTCCGGGAAGAGAACCGCCACCACCACGACCGGTTTGCCGTCCACAAGCGCGCCTACCAGGTCTTCAGGGCTCGGCGGAGTTTTTTCACGGCCCAGTCGTAGTGGCTGGACGTGGCCGAGATCAGATAGGCCCCCAATGAGGTTGTGCCGGTCCACGGGTAGAGCTTCTTGGTGAAAAGCTCCTCGTCGGTGTGCGCTTCGATGATGCCCATCATGTCCGCGTGCGAGGCCTCAAGCTGCGAGACGGCCTCCGACAAGCTGAGATTCTGCGCGTCCTCCCAGATCGCCTGGTTGAGTGCGGGCAAAGTCTGCCAGGTGTAGCCCTCGCCGGGGATGGCCGGCTTGCCGCCCGCCATCCCCTCGTCGTACCAGCGCCGCATCATCTGGTGCCAGGCCGTCAGGTGGGCCAGCACGTCCCGGAGGTTCCGGTCGCGGTCGGCGAAGCCGAAGACCGCCTCCCGCTGGTCTGCGGAAAACGTGGCGGCCAAAGCGGTCAATTTGCTGTAACCGGTGGCGGCGGCATCGGACAACTGGGTCTTGTCAGTCGGTCTGGGCATGGCCCGCTCCTGTCTCTAGCGCGGCGGCGGCCGGGGGCGCGACCGGGTAGTTGACTTCCGTGACCCAGTTGGCGGGGTCGCGGTCTTGGGCGGGGGAGACCACGTTGATGTTGAACATGGGCCCGGCGGCGGTGTAGCCGTGGGCGGCGGTCCAGCGGCCGATCGCCTCGCTCACGGCACCCACGCCGTCATAGGGGCCCACCAGTGTGGCCCACGCGACCTTTTGCGAGGGAAACTCGGTGACCAGGAAGTCGCCGGCGGGTTCGAAGGCGCCCGAGAACTCGCCCCAGACGGCCACGTCCACTTCCGCTTCGCGGTAGTCGGGATCGAAGTACGTGGCCCCCCAACGGGGCCCGAACTGGGACATGGGCGGCGAGCCGGGGCTTCCCAGGAGCGAGCCGAACTCGGCCCACAAGCCTCCTTCCGCCGCGTAGTCGCGGATGGTGCGGCGCAGTGCCAAGACGCGCAGCGCGGGGAAGTCGCGCTCCTGGACGGCGACGGGCGTGTCCTTCTCCTCGACGTGCTCAATGATGGATGACAAGAGCGATTGCTGGGCCGCGACCTGTTCGGCGGCGGCCTCGAGGCTGCGCCCGTGGGCGGCCAAGGCCGCCCGGAGATCGTCGGCGCGGTCGAACAGCGGCAGCAGGTCCGCGATTTGGGAGATGCCGCACCCGGCGTCCCGCAGCGCCCGGATGCGGGCGGCGGTCCGCAGCTGGCCGGGGCTGTAGAACCGGTACCCGTTGTGCGGGTCGACCCGCGCGGGCGTCAACAGCCCCACCTGGTCGTAGTGCCGCAGCATCCGCACGCTCAGCATTGCGAACCGGAGAAATCCCCAATCCCAAACAGAACACCTATGTCGCCCATAACCTCCACCCAATCGTCTGACATAGTGTCAGGGTCAACCGCCCATGCCCGTCGCCCAAGTATCCCAGCCGGCAAGGGGCGCCGCGCCGGGGTCGGCTCCGCTTGATCAACGAGGAGCATGTCAGCGCTCCGCTCTGGGGGCGCTTGCAGCATGGCCGTGCCCGCTCGGGCTGGCGTGGCCGTCTCGTTCCTGAAGAAGGCCCAGGAATACCCGGCGTGGGCGCGGGCGAACATCGGGGCCGGGCGGGAAGCCACACCGCCGCAGCGGGAGACGCCATCCCTGCGGGCATCAGCGCCAAGGACGCTATAGTCACGGAACTGGTCGGACAGACTTTCGAGACGCGCAACCACGCGGCCGCCGCCAGGGAGTTGCGTTCCGCCCTGGGGACCCGGCCGGATGCAGCGCGAACGGAGCAGGCGCCCAAGGAAGTGCTAGCCGCAAAGACGTATGTCGAGCATGGGTCTGCGCTCGCCTCGACTCATCAGGCGACTGCGCTGGTCCGCCGTCCGCAAACCCTGGTCAAGGCGGCAGCCGAGATTGTTCGTCTGCGCCGGTAGCCTCGCGTCGGGGCCGCGATCCGGGGGCGGCGTCCAAAGGAATCCAAAGACCCAAAAACAGGTCGCCCTCGGCCACAGCCGCCCCCTCGCGGCCGCCAGCATTCACGCCGGGGACGGTGTGCCCCGCAGCTCGGGCGAGGAAGGGTCCGCGCAGCACCGACGCCCCGGCGGTGCACTCGAACGCAGCACCGCGCTGGCGCGGCCCTCCCCATTCGTGCCGTAGCGCTGAGCCAATGCCAGCTTCCCCCGCGAGGCCCCTGGACCGCGGCTAGAATAGTGCCCTTGACAGGGGGTTCGGTATGGCACAAGGGTTGACTGAGGAGCAGATCGACCAGGCGCTGTTGTTCGCCGACGCAGTCCTGGCGGCCGCCGGGCACGCCTACCACGACCCCGAACACGATCAGGATCTGCGCGAGGCGGGGCGCGGGCGCATGACCATCGACGAGGTGGTACGTAGAGGCATCGAGCGCATACGGGACCGTGGCTGACAAGGGCGACTGGGACAGCTACTTCTGGCCCGGAACGCAGGTGCTGCTGAACATCCCCGGCGCTCGCGGTCAGGAGACCCTGAACGCCCTGGAGATGATGGCGGCGAAGTCCCGGACATTCGAGCTGGCAAGGCAGCCAGTCGACGGCTGCTTCGGCCTCGAGCACTTGCGACGCATCCACCAACATCTGTTCCAGGACATCTACGAGTGGGCCGGCGAGTTGCGCACCTCGCCGCCATTCCCGATGGCGATGTTCAAGGGCGGCCCTTCGCCGCAGTCCATTGCTACGGGCAAGTACACCGCGGATGATCGATACCCTTACCGCTACTTCCCGGCAGGGGAGGGCATGGTCGCCCATCTGCGCACATGGTTCGCCCGGTTGGTCGAACCGGCGGACTACGCGGCCATGAGCCCAGCGGTGTTCGCCGGTGCCATCGCCGAGCCGTGGGGCGAAATCAATGCCGCCCACCCGTTCCGCGAGGGCAACACCCGCGCCCAGGTCGCGTTCTTCACTCAATTCGCCGCCGCCCGCGGCCACTTCCTCGACTATGAGCGTTTCGGGAAGGACGAGTGGTTCCGCGCCAAGTTCAATGCCGGGCGGTTCTTAGTCCAGCACAACACCGACACGTCTCTCTTGGCGGAGGCCCTTGCCCAGGTGATCGACCGGCGGATGACGGGCCAGGCCCTCGGGGCAGCCGGAGCTTTGCCCGAATACGAGCCGCACTACGTCTCCGAGGTGTGACCCACCCCCAAAGCCCTTCGCGGCCTAGTCTTGCCGTCCTGTCGCGTCTGTGCAGCGCAGCCGCGAGCAGTCCCTGACTCTGACAGTGCCGGTCCACACGATGGCACCATGCAATCCAGCGTCGAGGCCCTCCTCCAGCGGCCTGCCGCATCGTCCACCTCCGAGCGCGACAAGGGCGACAAGTTCGAGCGCCTGGTCCGCCAGTTTCTGACCGTGGACAGATGCAGGTGGTCGAGGCGGACCGGATCGGGCACCGCATGATAGGACGCCACCCCCGGATCCGGGCGACGGCGATCCAGGCGTGCCGCGAGCGCCAACGGGCGGCGGGGGAGGCGACCATGACGGCGCTCGGCGATCTGTTCAACCGGGCGGGGCAACTCGATTGACCGCTCCGGGCCCCGAAGGCAGGGCGCGACGCCCACCTCGGTTGACGCCTGGAGCGCGCGGCATGCCCATGATCGCCAGGTGGCGGGTCGCCTGAGTCATGACCCCGCGCGGCCCGCTCGGAGGATCTCGTCCGGCGCATCGAAGGTCGGCTGGCGACCGCGCGCCTGTTGCGCAAAGGTGCTCCTGCTCCCGGCTGTACGGCACCCAGTTGCCCCGTCGGAGACAGTCGAACCACCCTGAGCAGTCAGAACGCCCGCGAATAAGTACCACGTTATGTAACACTTTCCGGAGAGGCTGGTGCCCGGCGCGTGGCGGGACAGGCTGCGCCGACTTTCGCCCTCGAGCGAACGCACAGCTCGCCGCAGGCCGGTAGCCCGCCGACACCGTACCGCCTTGGAACGCAATGGTGCATCTGGTGCGCAAAGGTGTTCTCTTTGGCCCCCCGTGTAACGCCAAGCCGCCCAATTGACAACAATACAACCGTCCGGAGCAGCCAAAACGCCTGCAGAGCGCACCGTAGCGCTCCAAGGGCCGGTGGGCCCAGAGGGGCTCGAACCCTCGACCCACGGATTAAAAGTCCGCTGCTCTGCCAACTGAGCTATGGGCCCGCAACCATTGTGCCAGGTTCTCGGGGCCGCGGCCCCGACCGGTACGGTCGGCGCCCGAACAGGGATTGCGTCCGCGAAGGCGGGCGGACGGCATCGTCCGCTGGGCCCGGCGGACCGGCGGCGCCGTGTGGCAGGCTTGGAAGGGTGAGCGAAACGCGCAAGTTCCGCCGGCCGGCCATGCTGGACCCGCGCGATGCGGACCAACTGGTGGGCGGAATCGACCCGGCGCTGGAAGCCGAACTGGCCCACTCCAGCGCGCAGGCGCTGGTGGCGCGCGCAAGGACGGAGGCGCCGGACGACCCGGCGTTGACCGCGCGGCTGGTCTCGCTGGTGGAAAACGAGGGCATTGAGACGCTGGCGGAACTCTGGTCGCATTCGCCGCCGAACTCGCTGCCGGGGGCGCTGTGGCGCGTGTACGCGCTCAGGGAATGGGTGCGGCACGACCCTCGAACCGTGTCCGAACGCTACAAACTCGGCGAGCAGCGCCAACCCGTGGCGCGGGTGGTGGCGGGCGCGGTCGAACCGCCCGGGCCAACCGAGATGCTGCAACTCGCTGACGCAGTGCTGTCCGGGCTGTTCACCGGCGAACTCGACGTGGCCCTGGAACGGGCGGCGGCCTTCGCCCGCATCCTCTCCACAGGATCCGCATTGGACGCGGACTGGTTGGACCAAAGCGACCCAATCGACGCAGCGGCGGTCACACGGCGGGCGGAAAGCCTGCTCAGCACCGCTGAGGCGCTCGAATCGGCGGCCGCCCAATGGCGGTCCGGCAAACTTGAATAAAACAAATCGGGGGAAAAACATGATGGCAGTGGAGCACGAGGCTCTCCAACAATTAGTCGGCGCGCTGGAACCGTCGGTCCGCCAGCAAGCCCTGGATCTGGCCCGGCAAGTGCGCGAACACGATGGTGTCGAGGCCATCAGCGAAGCGCCTCTCCTGGCGCTCTCCGACGGCGACCCGTTCGTCACGCACATTCTGGCCTGGAAGAACGGTGAACTCGCGGGGTACTCGCAGCGGGACGCCGAAGGGGCCTCGGCTGAACTTGCCGTGATTCCGGGAGCCCGCAGGCTCGGCCTGGCCAAAGCCATTGTTCGCACCCTGGCCACCGACACTCCGCAGGTGCGCCTTTGGGCGCACGGCGACTTGGGCGCCGCCCGTATGGTCGCTGACTCGGTCGGCCTGGTGGCCGTCCGCGAGCTTTGGGAGATGACCTCCGACCGCGGCCGCGGCGGTGGTCCGGCGGGCGGGGCCAGCGCTGGCTGGCCCTTGGATGTGACCGGCGGGGATTCGGCGGGCGTGGCCCCGGCGGGCGGTGAAGGTGTGGCCGTCCCGGCGGCCCAGGGGGAACCGGCTGCTCGGTTCGCCGCCAGGGGATTCAATCCCAGCGCCGACCGTGCCGCCTGGATCGACCTCAACTCCGCCGCTTTCGCCGGCCATCCCGAGCAGGGCAAAATGCGGGTCGAAGACCTGGATCGCCGCATGGCCGAGGCCTGGTTCGACCCGGCCGGCTTGCTGTTCGCGGTTCC
This sequence comes from Bifidobacteriaceae bacterium, assembly GCA_031281585.1. Lineage (NCBI taxonomy): Bacteria > Bacillati > Actinomycetota > Actinomycetes > Bifidobacteriales > Bifidobacteriaceae > Bifidobacteriaceae bacterium. The sequence continues at coordinate 26,819 of JAITFE010000009.1, forward strand.
GGTGAGGGCCGATGGCTCATTCGGCGCGCCGGTCGGCTACGTCTGGACCAAGATTGTGGACGGAATTGGCGAGATCTACGCGATTGGCGTCCATCCGGCGGCCCAAGGCCGCCGCCTGGGCACCTGGCTGCTGGGCGTTGGCCTGGACCACATGGAACGCCTGGGCATCACCGAGGTCCGCCTGTTCGTGGAGGCCGACAACGCCCCGGCCATCGCCTCTTACCGCCGCCAAGGCTTCGTTGTCACCCGCCGCGACATCCAGTACGCCTTCCCGGAGGCGTAGCCCGGCGCCTTGACCCGCCCCACCGTCCCTCCCCTTGAGCGCCGCGAATGACGCCAACTTCTTGGCCCAATCGTCGGGCGGTGTCGCCTCGGCGGCCTTCTCGATTCGTCCCCGCAGAAAATGATGCCTTCGAGCACTTCCTTGTCCCTCGAAGAATCGGGGTAGGCGTGTCAGCCACAGCTTTCCCCGCAGGAACTGTCGCGTGGCCGCGGCCAGCCGGTTTGGGTCGAAGAAGTGCCCGGGGCAACCCGCGTGCACTGACGCCGAGAGGTGGGCCTCCTGCCTTTGATCCCAGCCATCCGTTTTCGGTGCAAATCACAGTTGACGGGGTGTACGGACCGCAGACGCATAACGCGATGATTGTATTCTCGGACAAGCCATACCAGACGACGGCAACGGTATACTGCAGACAAGATCCGAACATCTGATTGCGCCCAGATGGGAAACGAGATGGCACCGGGTGTGCGGTCGATTCGTGCCACCCTGTGCCATCCCGTAAGCAGCCTTCGGCGAAGGGCAACCGCATGTCAGCGACACACTCTGAGCACCTCGTCCAACTGCTCCGTTGCGTGGTTGCCGCCGCGACGGCCTTCGGGTTGCTGGCGGTTTCAAGCTGCGTGGCGTCCGATGGGAAAAAACGCGCAACGCCGACTGCTGGCCCCATCTCTGACAGTCCTGCGCCGCCAGATGCGGATTCGCAATCCGACCCATCAGCGACTGCGAGTATGTATACCCCTGCTGGCGTTGAGTTGCCGCTCTTGCCCTACGCCCACCTGACGGTCGATCCCGGGATGAGCGAAGAACAGCGAGATGCATATAAGAAGTGGTTTGACGCGAGCCAAAACTACCTTGCGTCTTGCATGGCCGCCGCCGGGTTCGAGCACTACCCAGAGGAGTTCGATCCGGGCACGTGGGGCCCACAGCCGATTGAGGGAGCTTTCACCAGTCTCGCGCTACCTTTATTGGCTGAGGATCGCAGTGAGGTCGAAAAGCGAGGCTACGGTCTGACTGATGCTGCGATTGACAACGACCAATCTGAGCAGGGTAAGAACCCTATTAGAAACCTCCATTTTGTTTACCATCCGGTCCGGTAGAGTTCGAGTTTCGCGACGAGTGCGATGATGAATGGGAGTTTCTTGAGTTGCCGCCGGTAGCCGTGGGAGAGT
>JAITFE010000010.1 GCA_031281585.1 Bifidobacteriaceae bacterium
GGCGGAGTCGGCCAGCCAGTCCGCGTCCTGAAGGGCCGTCCGCCAGCCGGTCAGCTCGATCGCGGCGGCGTCGTGGCGGGCGCCGGGGACCGGGTCGGAGACGGCGATCAGGCCGCCCTCGAGGTCGCAGGCGACCTGGACGGACAGGCACTGGCGGTGGTGTTTGCCGGAGTAGTTGGACCGGCCGGTCGCTTTCCGGTTCCCGGTCGGGGTGTGGGTGCCGTCGACGACGAGGGGCCTGGTGGCGGCCGCCTCCGCGAGCGGGATGCCGGTGAACGACAGGGCCAGGTCGATGAGCGGCTCGAGCTTGGCCTTGATCTGGGAGACGGTCGGCTGGGAGACGCCGAACAAGGCGCCGGCGAGCCGCTGGGTGGTGTTGGAGCGCAGCAGCGCCAGGGTCAGCCGCAGCTGGCCGCGCAGGTCCAGCGCCCAGGGGCGGCCGGTCACGGGCGGGGCCGTCGCCATGCCCTTTTGGTCCATGATCTCCCGGACGCGGCCCAGCAATTCCTCGAATTGGTGCTCCGGCAGCCCTGTCGTGTATTCTAAATCCATTGGCCCGTTCCTTTTGGATAATCGTTGATGTTGACAATCCAATTATCCTGGGAGCGGGCCGTCTTTTGTCGGATATCGCGCGCCGTGGCGCCAATTATGTCAAAGCGATTCCTTCGCCTTCCCTGCCGCCCGTCGAAACGCCCCCAAATGGCGACTTTCTAATAGGGTTCTAAGAACCAGGCATATGTTGAATCTCTGGACGCCAAAGCGCGCGCGCAGTACGAAGCGGCGCTCTATGGAGACGACTACGGGCCTGGCAATGATGAGTTCGGCGGGTGTCTGGGAGAAACAAACGGCAAATACCCAGAGCCGATACTCGTGACGTCCTACGAACAATTCAACGTGACGTGGGGTGGCCTGACGGGGGAGATCTACCGAATGGCCATGTATTCAACCAGGCCGGATATGGCGTCAACAATGCTGGATGCCGGGGCGGACGAGGGTGTGGTAGCACTGAACCTTGAATGGGCCGACTGTATGCGCGTTGCCGGCTACCCGTTCCCGAAGGAGAAGGGAGAACTCGGCCCTGTCTCGGCGATTGATCTCGCAAGTGCCACGCAGGAAGATGGCACGGTTGCGGACGGGAGCGATCCGAACCAGGAGTGGGCGCTCCTGGGCACCGAACCCGAGATCAGGATCGCATTGGCGGACTTTGACTGCCGGGCTCAAACCGACTACTTCAATCGGCTGTTGGCCAGGCGGATCGCTATTGAGCAGCGCTTTGTCGACCAGAACAAGGCAGAACTTGACCGGATGGTCGCGGCCGCTGAGGCCATGGGATTGGTCTGAGACTGGCGGGGATCGATCCCCCTTGGGCCTTCAAGTGCGCGTCGGAATGAGACTGAGGGTTGGTTTCGGTCCGGGAGCCCAGAACGGCAGCTGGGGTGGGCAGGCGTCAGGCGGGCGGCGGCAACGTGTCAGCGGCTGACGAGCCGACCTCAAGGGGTCGGTAGGAAGTCGGCGAAGAGCAACCGGTTCAGGCGGGCAGGTCCCCACCTCTGACGGCTTGGCTAACGTTTGGGCTGGGCCGCGCGGGGTTTCTGGGCCCCGAGTGCGACCTTCGAGCCCTTCGTGATCCAGCGCTGGATCACGATCGTGGTTTGGCTTGCATTCACACTCGGAACCGGGCGAGCCCACGGGGCCGCAGCGGGTCAGGTGCCGACTGGCGGCCGGCAAACCACCACGTTGGCGGGCGCGTAGCTCCAACTCCAGGTCTCGGTGCCGGAGGAGGTCCCGGCGGGGTCCGTCTTGGTGCGCCGGAAGGTGACCTCGAAACCGGATGAGCCGCCGGATTGCGGCACGCAGTCGGGTTCGCGGGATTGGACGGTCCGCGAGTGGACGAACAGGTCCAGCGGCTCCGTCACGGTTTCAACGGTCCAGTACTTGGTTGACCAGAGTTCCACCCAGACCTGCCCCTCCGCATCCACGCCCGCACGCAGCAGCACGCCCCATGGCGTGTCGTTCCGGAACTTCACGTCCCCCAACGCCAGGCTCGCCTCCCGCCCCATCGGGAACCGCGACGAGTAGCCGCCGCCCGGTCCGGCGGTCCGGACAGCCCCACAACGGCGGGGGCTTGCCCTGCGTGGCGCCCGGTTACGGGACCAGCAGGAACTGGGTCTTGTCTGAGGGGACGTCGAGGATCTTGACCGAGGCCACGTAGGTGGCGTCCTCGGCTCGGAAGGGTTTCTCCGCGATCTCTCGGCAGCCTTGCTGCGAGCGGGTGGCGTCCCAGGTGATGGGGATGTCGGCGGTTTGGCCGGCTTTGACCACAATGAGGTCGCCGGCTTCCTCGGGCGTGTTCGCGGCGCAGTCCGAGGAGTCGAAGATGCGGTCGGATCCGGACACGACGTTCAGCACAATGATGTGCGGGTTGTTCCGCAATGTGCAGTCTTCGGCGCCGGTGTTCTTGACGTGGGCGGCCAGGGTTACGGGCTCCGCGGCGCCGTAACTGGGCTTGTCGTGGGTGAGGAGGATGTCGGCATCGGGCGCTAGTTTGGCGCCGGTCAACTGTTTGGCGGTGCAGGCGGCGATCTTGGGCTGGGCGGACTGCGAACCGGCGGGCGCGCTGGACTGCTTGCCAGTCGGGGGCGGCTGGGGCGCGCTGGAGGGGCTGGAGGCGAGCGCTTTGATGATCATGACCAGCAGCACGACCACAATCACGATCCCCGCCAGCACGGCCGCGCGCCGCCGCCAGTAGACAGCGGCAGGCTCCGGGCCGACAGGGTGAATGAGCCGATTCACACCGGCAAGTTTATTGCCACGGTCCCGCCCGGGAACGTAGACGCGCCGCCCAAACGCAGGTAAAGGAAGTTTCAGCGACCGATGCCGTCCCAAGACCACGCCCGCCAAAGCCACGCCACAATGGCGTCCGGCCGGACCGGACGAAAACGGGGACGGTACCGTTTTCGGCTCTGGCTGCGGGGACCCGTCCGGTCCAGTCCCTCGGGACCGGCCTCACGTTTGGGCGGCTGCGGGCGGCAGGTTGAGGAGCATGCGGGTGTTGCCGAGGGTGTTGGGCTTGACGCGGGCGAGGTCGAGGAATTCGGCGACGCCGTCGTCGTGGGAGCGCAGGAGTTGTTGGTAGACCTCTGCGGTGACGGGTATGCCGTCGATGGGTTCGAAGCCGTGGCGCGCGAAGAAGGGGACTTCGAAGGTGAGGCAGAAGAGACGTTCCAGGCCGAGGGCGTGGGCGCGGCCGATCAGCGCTTCGACTAGTTTGTGGCCCACGCCGCGGCCGCGCCAGCCGGGGGCGGCGGCGAGGGTGCGGACCTCGCCGAGACCCTTCCACATGACGTGGACGGCTCCGCAGCCGACCAGGCGGCCGTCGGGGGCGGCCGCGACCAAGAATTCCGGCAGGGACTCGTAGTAGCTGACGGGCGGTTTGGCGACCAGGACCCCTGCGTCTACGTATGGGGCGGTCAGGTCCCTGATGGCCTTGACGTCCTCGGAGCGGGCCGGGCGGATCGTGAAATCGGATGGCACGCGGACAATCCTGCCACCCGCGCCGCCGCCCCGCCCCGCCAACCGGTCTGCGGGTCAATGCTTGCTCCTGCGATCAAAGCCATCCGAAGCGCTGCCCATCGCAAGCGGAGTTCGGAGGCGGTTTCAGGTCAAGCCAGCCACTCGGTTTTCCGGTGCCTGGTCGTGTTTGTTATTGAGGGTTTCTTACTAAGTGGGCCTGATTGGGCATTGTTCTATTGGTAGCCTGTTCAGTGTTCATTGGCGGGCCGCAGTTTCTTGGAGGCTCGCCTCTTAGAACCCTATTAGAAACCTCCATTTTGTTTACCATCCGGTCCGGTAGAGTTCGAGTTTCGCGACGAGTGCGATGATGAATGGGAGTTTCTTGAGTTGCCGCCGGTAGCCGTGGGAGAGT
>JAITFE010000011.1 GCA_031281585.1 Bifidobacteriaceae bacterium
ACTTGGTGGACGCCGCCTTCGGAGTCTGTCACCGTGGTCGTGTCCGGCAGTTGCGCGATCACGTCCGCCTCTGACGTGGCGTGCGCCACGGAAACGCCGCTGACCGAGCCCACTCCGGCCACGGGGCTGTAGTCCTGGGAATTCGGCCGGAAGGCCGAATATAGCGCCATGTTCTGGATCACCCGATTGGTCAACGGGTTGTCGGCGAGTGCGAAGCTTGTGGTCGAGCCCGTTACCGAGGGCGCGTGGATGCGCGAGCTGAGAACGGAGGTGCTGATGCCGTTGTAAGGATCGATGCTGGTCAGAGTGCCCGTCCAGCCGTCGTGCCCGTAGGTGCCGCGTCCTTGGCCGGTCTGGAAGTAGGTCCAGCCGCCGTTGGCCACATCAGCGCGCTGCAGCCGCCAGCCGAGGCCGTAGCTGCCGGTGCCGCCCCACGCGGTGAACTGGTCGCGAACCTCCTCGCTGAAATACTGCCGCGACCCGTACACGCCGCCGTTCAGCATCACCTGCATCATCACCGACAGGTCGCCGACCGTGGAGAACAGGCCGGCGTGCCCGGCCACTCCGTCCATGGCGTAGTAGGCCTTCTCATCGTGGACCTCGCCCTGCAGGGTGTAGTTGCGCTGGAAGACCGGGGTTCCGGGCGGGTTCTCGCCGAAATTGACTTGGCCGTCGCGGGTGTTGCCGTTGATCTCTGTGGCGGCGACGTCTGTGGCGGCAAACCCGTTCTCAAGGGGATTGAAGGCCGTTCGGGTCATTCCCAACGGCCCGTAGAACTCGTCCTCCATGTACTGATCCAGAGTCTTGCCGGTGATCAGTTCCACGACCAGGCCCAGAGCCATGTAGTCGACGTCTGAGTACTCTTGCGTCCCGTGGGGGTTGCGCCGCAACGGGGTCTGGCAGATCTTTTCAATGATCCCCGTGCGGTCGGTGTAGTCGGTGGTCTGGTACCACAGTCCCGCCCCCGCGCGTGAATAGTTGCCGTACTCCGGGTCCGGGACCTGTCCGGCGACGTGCACCATCAGGTCGCGGATGGTGACCGTGTTCTTCCCCAGACCGGGAGCGTACGTCTGATCCATGAAGCCGGAGTAGACGTTGGAGGCGTCCGAGTAGCACTCAAAGCCGGGGATGTCGGCCAGCTTGGTCTCAATGGTCAACAGGCCATCCGAGACGAGCTTTTGGATGGCGTAGTTGGTGGCGTACATCTTGGTGTTGGACGCCAGGTCGAACAGCGTTCCGACGGTTGTCGGCTGCCATTGGGCCTGCGGCAGAAGAACGGCGTCGCCGCCATTGGTTGTGCCGTACTGCTTGTTGTAGCCATACGCCTTCTCCATGATGACCTTCCCGTGCCGGGCGATGCCCACGGTCATGGACGCCCAAGCCGGAGTGGCGCCCCATACGGGGTTGGTGGCGAGTTCCTCCAGATAGGCGTCCGCGACGGCCAACTGGGCGGAGTCGAAACCGACCGATTCCGGGGTGACCGCCGGCATGACCTGGTCGTAGACCACTTTCAGCGGGGGCAGGAGGAAATGATCGTTGCCGCCGGCGGAGCCGATCACGAGGGTCCCCACCGAATAGATCCGGTCGATCCAGTCGAAGCTGGCGTAGTACTCGTAGGCGCCGGCTCCCCGGTAACCCGTCAACGTTTGATAGAACCAGTTCCTGTAGAAGGAGTTGGTCGGCGCGGTGCCGGCCGCCGAGAATGCGACTTCGTTCCGATCGACCGCGATCTCAACCCAGTTGCCCTTGTAGTACGTGGTCAGAACGTTGAGGGTATTCGCGGCGAGGCCCTTCCACGCGTAGCCGTTGCGTCCCGTCGCGAAGGTGATCCCGGGCAGGTAGTTGGCCACGTTTTGCAGTTGCAGGTAGGCCTTGCCGTCGTCGTTGTGGGAGGTCACCTGCGCCGGGTTGACCAGAATCGGAGCGGCGAAGACTCGCGGATCGCCGTCGATCAGCCAGACCTCCGGGGTCGCGTTGGTCGCCTTGATGTAGCGCAAGTCGGTTGGGTACAGGGAGTCCTCGCCGTTGGTGAAGCCGATGTAGTCGCCCGTGGCGATGGAATCGAAGGAGAAGGTCCAGACCTTCCCAAACCCGTCGAATCCCACGCCGACCAGGGCGCCTTGGTCTCCGTCGAGGGTTCGGGCGGTGATTTGGTCGCCAAGGTCCTGGTCAACGGTGGCGTGGAAATGGACGGTCAGAGTGTTGGGCTGGTCCGCCGCGGCCGTGAACGCTGGCGCAGCCGACAGGGCTAGGGCCAAGGTCAGCACCTTGGCCATTCTGTGCTTAGAAGTCATTCTGAGATCTCCTTTTGTCAGTCTTGTAAGCAGCCGCAGCGTTGGGGCTGTTGGGGCTTCTCAGGCCGGCGCGTGGGCTTGGTCAACACGGCTGCGGCGGGCGTAACCGGAGTCTGGGCCTGTCACTAGCTTGCCTGAGCACCAAGGCTACTGCCAATAATCCCCAAGATCAAGGGTCATGCTGAAAATAATCTTCAGACCGGCTCTGAGGCCTCCCCTAGCCGCCTGACGGCTCCGGGCGAGGCTCAAATGCGGGCTGGCCCCCGCTCTTGATGCGGTGCGACTGGACGGCATCGTGGGTCAACCGCAGCGATGTGGTCGCCTTGGCGAAAACCCGTTGGGCCGTTCGCACGAACAGCACGTCGATCACGGTCAATTGGGCCATCCTGGATGACATCGCCCCTGATCGGAACTGCGTTTCCTCGGACATGGTGACCAGCACTTCTCGCGCAGTCGCCGCCAACGGCGAATCGGGGTAATTCGTGATTGCCACAGTGGTCGCGCCCGCGTTCTTGGCGACTTCGAGGGCATGGTTGGTCTCCACCGTGCTGCCGGAATACGAGATGGCGATCGCGATCGACTGCGGAGTCAACAGGGCCGCGCCTGTCAACGCGAGGTGTGGGTCGGCATACGACAGCGAGACCAACCCGATCCGGTTCAGCTTCTGTTGGAGATCCAGGCAGGACAATCCAGAAGAGCCGACGCCGTACATTTCTATCCGGTCAGCAGCCACCAGCGCGTCGGCGATTCGCTCAACGGCGTCCAGGTCCAAGAAGCGAGCCGTTTGCTCAATGGTCCGGGCCTCGTGAAAGGCTAGTTTGGCCACCACATCCTCGGCGCTATCCTCGGCGTCGATCTCGCCCCGCTCAATCGAAAAGCGCTCACGCTCGACCTCGGCTTTGCTGATCGACCGGGCCAGTGCGATGCGGAAGGCGGGATAGCCCGCGTATCCAAGCACCCGGCAGAATCGCAACACCGTCGCCTGCGAAGTGCGTGACGACTCGGCCAGTTCCGTGATCGTCTGGCTGAGCGCGCGGGCGGGTTGCTCCCGCACCAGGCTGGCGACACGCTTTTCGGCCGGGCTCATGCCCGGTTCGGCCTGCCGAATTGCGACTAGAACGTCAAGGGCCATCATTTCCTGCTAAGCATCAGCGACCGCTCCCGCTTCAGTCGGAAACCAGGCGCGGGACCAGACCATGGAGCGAGCGCTCCGGCGTGGCGGCCGAGTTTCAAGCGGGGCAGTCGAGTTGGTGATCAAGGCTGAACATAGCACAGCCTCCCACGCTTGAAGGGGGGACGCCGTGTGCTGGCCGCCCGCCGGCCGGGCTGTCACGTCTGGTGTCGTTGGATCGACAGCGCGGCTTCATGCGGCCGTCCCCAGTCGCCGTCGGCTAGCCGCCGGGCCAAAGCCATGGCGCCGTCCAGGGGCGACCCCGCCGCCGGACAGAGGGAAACGCCGGGCCGCAGCTGTCTGAACGCCGCTTCGAAGGGCTCGACCAAGACCGCCCCCAAACGGAAGAGACCGCCTGAATAGGCCGCCTGGCCATCGGCTCCCGGCACCAGCGCCGCATTCAGAGTCTGCGCCAGCAACTCCGCGGCACGGGCCAGTATGGCGCCCGCGATAGCGTCACCGGCGGCGGCGAGCCGCGCCACGTCATCGGCGAAGGCTGCCATCCGGCCGGCTCGGTCGCCTGCGGTGTAGAGCTGGACGGGCCAACTTTCGACTGGTCCGAACCGCCCCACAGCCCTCTCCGCCAAGCCCGGCGAGCCCAACGAAGCCCTGCCGTCCAGCGCTGCCGCCGCCGCCCGCAACGCCGCCATCCCGATCCAGACACCGCCGCCCAGATCTCCGATCAAGTGGCCCCAACCGTCGACCCGCCGCCAAACGGAATCGAAGTCGGTGCCGAGGGCCACCGCGCCCGTGCCGGCCGACAACACCGCACCGGCCGCCCCGCGTAGAGCGGCTAAGTGAGCCGTGACGAAGTCCGCCGCCAGAGCCGTGACCTCGGCGCCGGTCATGTCCCTCAGCAATCGGTGCAACGGCTCCGCGCTGCCGACCAACGTGACCAGCCCGGTGACACCTCCCGCGCAGGCCAGCACACCCTCTTCGCGCAGTGCCGGACGCGCCGCCGCGAGATCTGCCAGCAGAGCCCGAATGGAATCGCCGGCCGCGCTGCCTTCCGCGTTGACGGAGGCGCGCGGCCCCTCGGTCGAATACCGCCCCGAGCCGTCAGCGCGGCAGGCCGTCAAGCGCGCGCCCGTGCCGCCAACGTCGATCGCCACCAGCCAACATCCGCTCACTTGCTCATCCCCGCGGTCAAACCGGTGACTATTTGCTTCGTCGCCACCAGGAACAGCAAGATCAGCGGAACTGTGGCGATGCTCAAGCCGGCGAACAGCGTCGCATAATCGGTTTGGAACTCGCCGAAGAAGGACGTGATGCCCACCGGGATGGTCCGCTTCGACGAGTCCCTGATGAGGATCAGCGGGTAGAAGAAGTCGTTCCACACAGGCACGAAGCGGAACACGATCACGGTGGCCACCGCGGGCTTGACCAACGGGAGCATGACGCGGGTGAAGATCTGGAAGATGTTGGCCCCGTCAATACGCGCCGCCTCTTCCAACTCGATCGGCGTGGAACGGAAGAACGCCGCCAACACGAAGGTGGAGAAGGGAATGCCGAGGGCGGCGTAAACCAGAGTCAGCCCCGTCAGCGTGGAGATCATGCCGAGCGAATCGAGGAGAAAGAATATCGGCAGGATCGCCAAATACACCGGCAGCATGAGCCCCGACATGAAGACCGCTTCGATGGATCGCAGCACTTTGCTCCGCGACCGGGCAAAAGCGTACGCCGCCAACAGCGAAACCGCCGTCGAGAGCAGCACCGACAAAACGGTGACAAGCATTGAATTGACGAAATACGTGTCGAACGATGCCGTCACCCAGGCTTTGTGATAAGACGTGAATTGTGGAGGCCAAGGGCCGCCGAGCGGGTCTTTCGCCATGTCCTGGGTGGTCCGCAACGAGTTGGAAGCCATCAGCAGCAAAGGCCCGATCGCAAAGGCCGCGTAGGCCCAAAGTGTGCAATAGACCAGGACCCGCGACCCTCGCACGGGTCTGCGGCGTCCTGAGCCGCCACGCCCTGAACGGGGGCCTGGTCTTTCCGGCGCAGGCCTGGGCGACCGGATCGCCTCCTCACCGGCGCGCGCGCTCACGTCAGCTTCCTCTCCCAGCGACGCATCAGGCCGGTCACAACCACCGCAACGCCGAAGATGAATGCGAACAGGAGCATGGCCACCGCCGAGGAAATGCCGTTCGAGTTGGTCGAGCCGCTCTGGAAGGCGGTCCGGTAGAAGAGCAGGGAAAGCACGTCTGTCGCCTTGGCGGGATTTCCCAGCGAGCCTCCAACGGCGTAGGGGATTGCAAAAGCCTCCATCGCGCCGATGAAAGTCAGCACTGTGACGGTCCCGATCGCCGGCGTCAGAAGTGGGAACGTGACCCGCCAGAACTTCTGCCAAGCGTTGGCCCCGTCTAGGGCCGCAGCCTCTTCGAGGTCGTCGGGAATGCCGCCCATGGCGGCACCGTACAGCAAAACCGGAAAACCGATCCACTGCCAGGAGTTGATGAACACGATGACCCAAATAGCGAGGTGCGGATCACCCAGCCAGGGCAGAGCCAAGGCGTCCAATCCGAGGGCCTTGAGCGCGGCGTTGACCGGCCCGAACAGCGGCGACAGCAACAGCGTCCAGAGATACCCAATGACCAACGGGCTGACCAGATAGGGCATCGTGAAGAGAGTCTGGAACAGGCGTTTGAAATGGGGCAGACGGTGCAACAGCTGGGCCAAGGCCAAGCCGACGGTGTTTTGAAAAACCATGGCCCCGACAAACAGCATCAGGTTGTGCGCGAACGCCCGGGGCAAGTCGGTTTTGTAGGGGAGTTGAGTGAACAGGGCCACGTAGTTGTCAAGCCCGGCCCACCCGTCCCGCACTATTCCGCGCCAATTGAAGAAGGAGTAACTCAACGCGGTCGCCAGCGGATACAGCACCAAGACCGCGAATAGCACCATGGCCGGCAGCGCGAAGGCGAGGGCCGTCCCCGTGGGCATGCCGGCGCCTCTGGGTTGGCGCCGGACCTGTCCACGGGGACGTTTGTCGAGAGACATCTCGCAGGCTCAATCAGCTTTCAGGCGTGAACCACTGCGAGATCCCTTCCTGCAGGGCCGCAGCCGCTCCCGCCGCATCTTGATCACCCAAGAAGATCTTTTGGACTTCCTCGCCCAAGACGGCCGTTCCCATTGGTTCACCGTAGCGGAAGTTGACCAGCAGCAGATAGGAAGACGGGTGCTCTGTGAAGCCGTCCCACATCTCCTGCATCAGCGGGTCGTCGTAGGTCACTCCGGGAATTGGCGAGAACTGCTTGATCTCGTCAGCGAACAATTGCCCGAACTCGGCAGTGGCCATCCACTTGACGAGCTCGACCGCCGCGTCCCGCTTCTCCGACTTGGCGTTCACCGCGTAACCGCCGTCGCCCCAAGCCGGGGTCAGGACAGTAGACGAAACGGCACCCGGCGCCGGCGGCACCTGGTAGACGCCGATCTCCAAGTCGGGGTTCTGCGTTTGGAAGGTCGCGAGCTCATAGCCCCCGCCCGGGAACTGCGCGGCGGCTTCGGTGGTGAACAGCAACTGGGAGTCGGCGTAGGCCACCCCGGCGACGTTCTCCGGCAGATATGGCGTCAGGTCGGCGAGCAACTGGATGGACGCGACGTAATCGGGGTCGGTGAAAGTCTTCTGGCCGGAGAGGATGGCCGCCTCGAATTCCAGGCCGCCATAGCGGGTCGCGCCAATGACGTCATGGAAAATCGGCAGGACCCAGGCGTCCTTGGCACCCAGAGCCATGGGCACCAAGCCATCTGCCTTGAGGGCCTCGTTCAGCGCGATGAACTCATCCCAGGTCGCGGGCTCGCTCAGACCCAGTCTGTCGAAAATCGCCTTGTTGTAAAACATCGTCATGGTTTGCGTGGCGAACGGGACCGAATAGTGGAGGCCGTCGCGCCGCCCCTCAGCCGCGGCCAAGACGGTCGGGTCGATCTTCTGCAAGTCCGGAACCAGGTCGTCAAGCGCCAGCAATTGGTCCGCCTCGACCCAGCCTTGCAGTTGGCCGTAAGCTCTCACCTGGGCCACGTCTGGTCCGTCAGAGCCTTCCAGCCCGGTTGTCAAGATCTGGTTGTACTCCGTGTTCAGCGAGGCTTCGAACTCTATGGTGACGCCGGGGTGCGCGGCCTCGTAGACGTCGAATATCCGGTTGTATTTGTCAACATCCTCGGTCCGCCATGACCACACCGTCAAGGCCACCGGTTGATTTGCGGCGGGCGAACCGGAAGCATCATCTTTCTTGTCGTCGGATGACGGGGCGCATGCCCCGACCGCCAACAGGGCCGCTCCGGCGGCCGCGAACGCAACTATGCGTCGTTTCATTGGACTCTCCTTTGTTAGTTACTTGATGGGACAACGTTGTCGGGTTTGACTTCGCCAGCGCCCAGTTTGACCAACGCGGCGCGAACGGACTGGTTCGCTTCCTGCAGCGCTGACCGGGCCTGATCTGGGCTGACCTCGCCGAGGAGCGAGACCAACCCGGTTTTCAATTCGCCAGAGGCCGCGTCAAGACAGCGCGCGGCGGTTTCCAAGTCCACGCCTGCCGCCTCTGCCAGAATCCGTTGGGTTCGGGCGCGGAGTTTGGCGTTGGCGGCCACAACCGAAACCATCAGGCCCCGCCAAGTCCTCCCTTGGCGCACCATCAGGGCGGTTGAGAAACTGTTCAGCACCAGCTTTTCGGCTGTTCCGGCCTTCAGCCGCGTTGAGCCCGCCAGAACTTCGGGGCCGGTGGCTATTGCCAGCGTGACATCCGCCACGTCGGCCAGAGATGCACGGGGATTTGATGTGATCAGGGCGGTGAAAGCGCCCACATCGCGGCAGCGCTTGAGCGCCCCCGCGACGTAGGGCGTCTGTCCCGAAGCGGTCAGCCCCACCACGACATCGGCCGGAGTCACGACGGCGGCGTCCGCATGGCCGTCGGCCGACGAGTCTTCCGAGTTTTCGATCGCACGGAACATGGCCTCCGCTCCGCCCGCCAGATGGGCTTGCACCACATCCGGCTCCAGAGAGAAGGTCGGGACCAATTCCACCGCGTCCAGGACTCCGAGCCGACCGGATGTCCCAGCCCCGAAGTAGTGCACCCGACCGCCGTTTCGCAATGCCAGATCGGCCCGGTCCACCAGGGCCGCCAACTGCCGCAGCACCGGCCCGACGGCGGCCACTGCGGCGCGGTCCTGCCTGTGCATCAACCTGACCAGCTCAAGGCTGGTCAAGGCGTCCAGATCGCGCGCCTCTTCGAGCCGTCGTTCGGTCGGGAGGTCGAAGTAGCCAATGTCGAATTCGCGCGACAGCGACATGCGTCCCGCGGAAACGACCGTGTGAGGATCTGCGATCTGAGGCTCCACGAGACCATCTTGGCAAAAAAGTGCGTCGAGGGGAAGTAGGCTGAAGATAATTTTCGGCCTCGACGCGAATCCCCTGCCCCGCGCGTTCGGCCGGGACACGCTGGCGCAGGTCCGCCGACCGCAAGTCACCGCCTAGTGACGGGACAGCGCGGCGGTGGGACCAGTCCGGCGCCTTGCTGGCAATCCTGCGCTGCCACCCCGGCCGGGTCCGGTGTTGCTCAATCTCTCAATTCGGCCCGCGGGCCCGCGAGCAGTTGCCGAACGCCGCCGCCTGGAGCTTCGCCCCTTTGAGCCAGAAGGCCAGGCGAACGCAACGCCGCGCCCGTGCTCAGCGCGCTTGCGCGTAGGCGCGGACTATCAACTGGTCCATGGCGGGGAGTCTGGCCCAATCCTCCGGGGGAAGCGGCGAACCCGCGTCGATCGCCGCGATCGCATCCGTCTTGGCCAGGTAGGGTCCGCCGGCCGGGTCGACCTCGAAACCGAAACGGGACCAATCCGGGTGGCGGAAGGCGGCGGCATCGTCCAACGTGATGGCCGCCACGTCCGGGCCGTGACGGACCGCCAACAGGTCCTCCGCCAAAACGAGGCGCCACAGGTCCGTCAGCGCGGTGGCGGCGGCGCCCCGCGCCGAACCGGGCAACCCGGCGGCGGCCGCCAGCCGGTTGGCCTCCGCCTCCGGCAGGCCCTCCAAGGGGTCCACCACAATTGAGGCGGCACCCAACGCGGCGACGATGCCGTCCGTTCGGCTCACGGTTATCGCCACCGCTTCCAGCCCCACGGGTGGCGCGACTTGATGATGTTCAAGCAGGCCACGAGCCTGCTGGGCGGTTAGCTCCACAACTCCCCCGATTATCCGATACGGCCACGTCCGATCCGGCCGCGAGCGGGCGGCCAGGCAGCCAGGTTGCAAGGCGCCGCCAAACCGGCGGCCAAACAATACGGGCGGGCCCGGAAACCCGTTCGCACAGATTCCCGGACCCGCCCACCCTGAGCCGGTCCTCGTTCAGCCTCCAGCCGCCCGGTCGGCCCCAAGCTCACGCCGGAAGGTCAACCGCCAGCCTTGGCCGCGGCCGCCTCGGCGATCACGGCTTCGACCCGGTGCGGCGGCATGGGCTCATGCCCCAGGTAGTCGCTGGTGAACGAGCCGGTGCCGCGCGACATGGACCGCAGGTCGGTGGCGTAGTTGGTGACCTCGAATTGAGGCACCTCGGCCTTGACCATGGTCCGTCCGCCCGCCACCGACTCGGTGCCGGTCAGCCGGCCGCGCCGCGAGGACAGATCGGACATGATCGCGCCCACGTGTTCGTCGTCCACCAGGATCGACATGGTCACCACCGGCTCCAACAAGTTGATCACACCGGCCTTCTTCGCCGCCTCCCTGAGGGCGACCGCTCCCGCCATTTGGAACGCCGCGTCAGACGAGTCCACCGAGTGGGCCTTCCCGTCGAACAGCGTGACGCGGATGTCCACCACGGGGTAGCCGGCCAAGACGCCCTTCAGCATCTGCGACCTGACGCCCTTCTCGACCGAGGGGATGAATTGGCGCGGCACGGCGCCGCCCACAACCTTGTCGACGAACTCGAACCCCGCGCCGGGCCCCAGCGGCTCCACCTCGACCTGGCACTTCGCGTACTGGCCGTGCCCGCCGGACTGCTTGACGTGGCGGCCTTCGGCCGTCACCTTCTGGTTGAACGTCTCCCGCAGCGGCACCCGGTAGGGGACCCGCTCGACCTGCACGCCGAACTTGTCGGCCAGGCGCTGGAAGGTGACGTCCACATGGGCGTCGCCCATAGTCCACAAGACGGTCTGCCCGGTCTCCGGATTGTGCTCCACCCGGAGGGTGGGATCCTCGCTGACCAGGCGGTTCAGGCCCGTGCCGAGCTTGTCCTCGTCGGAAGAGTTGGCGGCCTTGATGGCCACCGGCAGCATGGGCTCCGGCGACATCCACGGCTGCGCCACCAGCGGCTTGCCCGGATCGGACAGGGTGTCGCCCGTCTCCGCGCTGACCAGCCGCGCGACCGCGGCCAGATCGCCCGCCACAGCGTACGGCACCGGGCGCTGCTTGGCGCCCAGCGGGGAAGTCAGGGTCCCGACCCGCTCGTTGCCGGCATGGGTTCCGGAGTCCGGGCCGGTCGAGCCGCCCGAGCCGTGGCCCTCCACGTGGACCTGGGACTCCGCCCGCAGCGTGCCGGAGAACACGCGCACAATCGAAATCCGCCCCACATAGGGGTCCTGGGTGGTCTTGATGACCTCCGCCACCAGCGGGCCCTTCGGGTCGCAGCTGACCGCGATCTCCTTGCCGGACGCGTCGACCACGTCCGGGAGCTCCGCCACCACCGGGGAGGGGAAGCCGTCGCGGATCAGGTACAGCAATTCGTCCGTCCCGATCCCTCCCGCGGCCGCCATCGGCATGATCGGGAAGAAGGACGCCGCAGCCATCGCCTTCTGCAAGTCCGCTTTGAGGGCTTCGCCGTCCAGCTCATCGCCCTCCAGGTACGCCTCCATCAGGTCCTCGTCGCCGGATTCGGTGATCAGCGACTCGATGAACGCCTCGCGGTTGCGCTCCATCTTGCCGACCTCGTCGCCTTCGGCGGTCCGGACCTCGCGCTTGCCGCTGGTGAAGTCCACAACCTTGCCGGTCAGGATGTCGAGCAGTTTGCCGACCTCCGCCTCCGACTTGTAGATGGGGACCATCATCGGCAGGACCGACTCCCCGAACGACTGGCGGCAGGACTCCACCACGTCGTCATAGTCCGCGCGGGGGTTGTCCAGTTTGGTGATCAGGATGGCGCGCGGCATCCGCACCCGCGCGAGTTCGTCCCACAGCAGCCTGGTCGCCCCGGAGATCCCGTCGACGGCGCTGATGACGAACACGGCGGCATCGGCGCCCCTGATCGCGGCCCGGAGGTCGCCCAGGTAGTCGGCGTAACCCGGCGCGTCGATGACGTTGACCTTGACCCCGCCAAAGGTCAGCGGCGCGAGCGCCAAACCGACCGACCGGTTGGTCTTGTGCTCAATGTCCTCGTAATCGGTAACGGTAGTTCCCTCCGCCACAGAGCCAGCCCGGCCGATCTCACCGGTGGCGAGCAGCAAGCCCTCGACCACGGTGGTCTTCCCCACTCCGGAGGACCCGACAAAGACCACATTGCGGATCTTGCCCGGATCGTTCACCGGCGCGGCTGACTTGGACTGGGCGGAGGTTGAGTTGTCTACGGCCATGTACGTAAGCCCTTTCTGGTGGTAGCAGCTTTGCTTGTCCGCTTGGCAACATATCACCTCGGCGCGGCGGGTGGCGCCGCCCTCGGCTTTGGGTGTGACACCACCCAGCGCCCGCTTGAGTTTGGCTCCCCCGTTGCCCGATGCCGTCTCTCCCTCTCTTGCTTTCCTCCCCGGCTCGGTTTTGGGGGCTTCGGGCCGCCTACACCATGCGTGCTGGGGGCCAGCTTGCCTGCCGGCCGGGCTTCATGGGCCGCGTGGGCTCTACGGGCGCCACCCCTAGGCCATGGTTTCTTGCGCTCCCGCCGAGCCTCGTGGCACTGCCCTACGGGCACCATCCCTCGGCCATGGCCTCTTGAGCGCTCACGTGCCAGACCACGTCTCCTTTGCCGCCCTCGACGCACCAATCGGACTTGCTGGTCCCGTGGACGGCGACTTCGACGCCCTCGGCGGCCGCCGCGATCAGCGTGCGGGCTCCAACCTCGTCGCCCCAAGAGTCTCCCAGCATGTACCAGTTGCCGTCCTGAAGGACCAGGGTGGGCCCGGCGTCATACGATCCGGCGTCCACCCAATAGGCCTCCACTTCCTTCGCGATCATTTCCACCTCGGCTCGCACCACCGCCTCGTCGCGAACCTGCGCCCCGCCGATGGCGCGCGACCCGATCGCCAACGCCGTCTGCGCGCAGCCCGCAGCCGCCATCAGCGCGCCTGCGGCGGCCAACGCCGCCAAAACCCGCCGCCAGGTGGCCCCGCATTTGATGATCGCCATCGGACTCCCCCTTCGCCGTTCGTTCCCGCGACCGCCGCACGCGGCGCGCCGCGCCGGGTGAACACGCTGCCACCCTACCGCGCGCCGACCTCATCATCCCGTTGACAGCTCACGTGCGCGCGGTCCTCAATGCTCCATTCATCGGCGGCAGGCCGCGCCCATCCGTCCCGCCCGTTGGCCCTCACGCCCAATGCACGGTTCCGTCTGCCCCTCCCCGCCGACTGTAAGACTCCATCTGCTCATCCGCGCCGACTGTAGGATCCTGTCTGCCCCTCCCCGCCGACTGTAGGATCCTGTCTGGCTCCCCCTGCCGACTGTAAGATTCCATCTGCCCCTCCCCGCCGACTGTAGGATCCTGTCTGGCTCCGCCTGCCGACTGTAAGATTCCATCTTTGAGCAATTCCCGTATTGGCTGGTCACAGGCTCATACCCGATGCCGGACCAGACATGAAACGACACTCGGCGCCCTTCACCAGATATTAGGCAACACTCGACGGCTAAGGGCAGACATAAACGGACACTGGATATCGAAGGACGGACAGAAGGTGGCGTCTCACACAAGAAGCGGCACTCGACCAGGCGGGGGCGGCAAGCGGGCGGCAGGGAGCGGCCCTTCGGGGCCGCTGACGGCGGGCGACGGGAGCGCCGGCCCCACCAGGCGGCGAAGCCGGGGACCCAAGTCAGCGGCGGGGTCAACCCCTTCAGCGGCGGGCGACGGGAGCGCCGGCCCCACCAGGCGGCGAAGCCGGGGACCCAAGTCAGCGGCGGGGTCAACCCCTTCAGCGGCGGGCTGCCCGTTCGGGGCGGCGCGCCGCCACGTCGCTGTCCAGGCCGGCCGCCCAGGCCCGGCCGACCGAGCCGGTCCGGCGCTTGGTGCTGACCGCGGCCGCGACCGCCTCATAGGCGACCGCGCTGCCCGCGCCGTCCGCCACATACGGCGCGGCCATGGCGGGACTGATCCCATAGCTCCGCGCCGTGGCGATGGCGTCGATGTTCGCGCCGATGAACAC